>JBLINN010000327.1:0-4535 GCA_047639325.1 Paracoccaceae bacterium
ATGCAGCACGATGCCTTCTTCGTTCTGATAGAAGCAGTCCACCGGACATACCGCCATACAGGGCGCGTCAGAACAATGCATGCAGGCCACGGAAATCGACCGCTCGCCCGGGTCACCATCACCGATTGTCACCACCCGGCGGCGGTTGATGCCCCAGGGCACTTCATGTTCGTTCTTACACGCGGTTACGCAGGCATTACACTCAATGCAGCGCTCAGAGTCGCAGAGAAACTTTGCTCTTGCCATGGGTCTTCTCCTTTACGCTGTCCAGATTTTGCAAAGAGTCGCTTTGGTCTCTTGCATCTGGGTTACTGAGTCATAGCCATAGGTCTGGGCGGTGTTCGACGCCTCGCCCAGAACATAAGGGTCGGCACCTGCGGGGTATTTGTCGCGCAGATCCTTGCCCTCAAAATGGCCGCCAAAGTGGAACGGCATAAACGCCACCCCCGCCCCGACGCGGTTGGTCACCATCGCCATCACCTTGACCTTGGCCCCTTCGGCGCCTTCGACCCAAACCTGGGTGCCGTCCCGCACGCCCAAATCATTGGCGTCCCGCGGGTTGATCTCGACGAACATGTCTTGCTGTAGCTCAGCCAGCCAGGGGTTCGATCGGGACTCGTCACCGCCGCCTTCATATTCCACCAGACGCCCCGACGTCAGAATCATCGGGTAATCCTTGGAAAAGTCGTTCTTCTGGATCGACGCATATAAGGTGGGCAAGCGGTAGGAATGCCGATCCTCGTATGTGGGATAGTCTTCGACCAGATCGCGACGCGGGGTATAAAGCGGTTCGCGGTGGATCGGGATGGGATCCGGGAAGGTCCAGACCACGGCGCGGGCCTTGGCATTGCCAAAGGGCGCACAACCATGCGCAATCGCCACCCGCTGGATACCGCCCGAAAGGTCGGTTTTCCAGTTGGTCTTTTCAAGCCCAGCCCCGGCTTCGATGATCGCAACCTCTTCTGCGGTAAGATCACCGTCCCAGCCCAGATCACGCAGCATCTGCATGGTGAATTCAGGATAGCCGTCCTGAATTTCCGAGCCTACACTGTAAACCCCTTCGGCCAGCAGGTTATCGCCATCGCGTTCCACACCAAAGCGGGCGCGGAAGGTCAGGCCGCCTTCGGCCACCGGTTTGGACATGTCGTAAAGGTTCGGCGTGCCTGGATGGCCCATTTCTGGCGTCCCCCAGCACGGCCATGGCAACCCGTAATATTCACCGTCCACCGGGCCACCAATCGCTTGCAGCGTGGTGCGGTCAAACGTGTGCTGGTTGGCCATATGCGCCTTGATCCGCTCTGGCGCCCAGCCGGTATAACCGATGGTCCACATGCCGCCGTTGAATTCACGGGTGACATCCTCGACATTGGGCTGGTTTTCACCATCCATGGCGATATTGCGGAAGAACCGGTCGGCAAAGCCAAACTTGTTGGCAAACATCGCAATGATGTCCTGATCGGGCTTGGATTCGAATACCGGATCAACCACCGGATCGCGCCATTGCACAGACCGGTTAGAGGCGGTGACCGACCCGCGCGTCTCGAACTGGGTCGAGGCAGGCAGCAGGTAAACGCCATCGGTACGGTCATGCATCACAGCCGAAACAGTCGGGTAGGGGTCAACCACCACCAGCATGTCCAGCTTTTCCATCGCCGTCTTCATTTCCTTGCCGCGGGTCTGCGAATTGGGCGCGTGGCCCCACAGAACCATGGCCCGGACATTGTTGTTCTGGTCGATATTGTCTTTGTCTTCCAGAACCCCATCAATCCAGCGACTAACGGGGATACCCGTCAGGTTCATCAGCGGCTTTTCCTTGCCGTCCTTGCCGGTGGTGGTGTCAAACCGGCTTTTCAGCCAATCCAGATCCTCGCCCCAGACGCGCGCCCAATGGGCCCAGCTGCCTGCGGAAAGGCCATAATACCCGGGCAACGAATGGCTAAGAACGCACAGATCAGTCGCGCCCTGCACATTGTCATGGCCGCGGAAGATGTTGGTGCCACCCCCCGATGTGCCCATGTTCCCCAGTGCCAGCTGCAGGATGCAATAGGCGCGGGTGTTGTTGTTGCCCGTGGTGTGCTGGGTGCCACCCATACACCAGATCAGGGTGCCGGGGCGGTTGTTGGCCAGGGTGCGCGCGATACGGCGCAGCTGGCTGCCCGGCGCGCCGGTGACCCGCTCGACCTCTTCAGGGTTCCACTTGGCCACTTCTTCGCGGATCTGGTCCATACCCCAGACACGGGTGCGGATGAATTCCTTATCTTCCCACGCGTTTTCAAAGATGTGCCACAGAATGCCCCAGATCAGCGCCACATCGGTGCCCGGACGGAACCGCAGATATTCGTCTGCATGTGCCGCCGTGCGGGTAAACCGCGGATCGGCGACGATCAGCGGCGCGTTGTTGCGTTCCTTGGCGCGCAGGATGTGCAACAGCGAAACCGGGTGTGCCTCGGCGGGGTTGCCGCCGATTACAAAGATCGCCTTGGAATTGTGGATGTCGTTATAGCTGTTGGTCATGGCGCCGTAGCCCCATGTATTGGCAACACCTGCAACAGTGGTCGAGTGGCAAATACGCGCCTGATGGTCGACGTTATTGGTGCCCCAGTAAGCGGCGAATTTGCGGAACAGATAGGCCTGTTCGTTGGAATGTTTGGCTGATCCCAGCCAGTAAACGCTGTCAGGTCCGCTTTCTTCGCGGATCTTCATCATGCCGTCGCCGATCTCGTCGATCGCCTGTTCCCAGCTGATGCGCTTCCATTCACCACCCTCTTTTTTCATCGGGTATTTCAGGCGGCGTTCGCCATGCGCGTGTTCACGCACCGACGCGCCCTTGGCGCAATGCGCGCCCAGATTGAACGGGCTGTCCCAGCCGGGTTCCTGCCCGGTCCAGACGCCATTTTGCACTTCGGCAATGACCGTACAGCCAACCGAACAATGGGTGCAGATGGATTTGACCGTCTGCACAGCCGAGCTTGCCGCCGTCTGGGCCGAAGCCTGGGTGACAGTGCCGCCAGTGGCACTGATTGCGGCAAGGCCACCGATGGCCAAACCAGAGCCGCGCAAAAAGCTGCGGCGGTCAACGGATTTTCCGCCAACGTCAGACAGGATACTGGTCCGCTGGGGGCGTCGCGCAACCCCGTTGGTCTTTTTCCTAAGCATGTTTCGTTCCCTCCCTTGCTGGCCGCATCGTGCGGCTGGCTTGGTAATTGTTGTCAAACCGGCGTCAGGGCGTCACGCAACCGTCTGCCGGGGGTAACCTCGTCCGGTGATTAAAACCGGGCGCTGTCCAGATAAGCGCGCGTATGCGCGGTGTCCTGCAGGCGGGTTTCGTCCACCGGCAATGCGGCGGCCTCGGCCTGTCCGCCAAGGGCGGCGGCGGCAACAGCAGCAGGCGCTGCGGTTCCGGCCAGTTTCAGGAAATCGCGGCGGGTTGCGCCCTCGTCCTGCTTTTTGGTCATCGGATTGTCTCCCTTCCGTTTCGCGTTTTGCCCCCAAACCAGAGGGCGGTGATAGTTGCCCCCTTCCGGGGGCGGTAAACTTGGCGGCTTACACCGCAGACATCCGAAAACCGATCCGCTCAATCTCCATGAACACCCGGCCAGCAGCCCCAACCGAGGCGTATAGGACCGAGTTTTCGGCGGCTTCCAAATCTGCAAAGAAATGTCCGGCCCAAGGGCCGATATGACGGTTCCAGAATGTCTGCTGATCGCTCAGCGACGCAGCCAAGCCAAACCGCCCGACAATCATGCCGCCCATCATTTCCATCATCGAGGCAATGTTATCCTCGGGCTCATACACGTTGGCCGCCCGGGTGATTCCCTTGGCCGCCATGTCGCCGCGCAGCTGCGCCAGCGGCTTTTCGTTCAGGAACCCGGTCAGATAATAGCTGGCAAACGGCAGCAACTCGCCCCGGCCCAACCCGATGAACAAAGCGTTGAATTCCCGTTCCGCAGCGGCAGGTTTGGTCACCCGCGCCACCCGCGCCAAAGCGCTGATTGCTTGGCCCAGATCACCGTCATCGCCTGTCAAACCAGCGGTTTGTTCCAGCAACATCTGATCGGGCGGCGAGGCCAGCAGCAGGCCAAGGAAATTATAAAAATCAGCGCGCAGGCGGTCTTCGCTTGCGATCTCTGGGGCCGCGACCTCGCGGCTGGCGGCAGTGGTATCTGTCATAGCTTGCTCATTGTTGGGGTACCCATACCGGTTTATCCTTCAAAATCAAACCTCATTCGACGCGGGGCCGGGGCGGTTGGCTCGGTTTCTTCGTCATCTGGCGGCATCGCCGCCGCCAACTGCCTGTCTCGCAGGGCTTCGTCCGCGACGTCCAAGGCCTGATCGGAGGGGCTGTCCGCGATTTCGGGGTCGCTTTCATGGGTCTCTTCCGCCACTTCCAATTCGTCCACCGGGGCAGCCTCTGCCTCGGCCTGCCGCGCCATTTCTTCGACATGCGCCAACATGCCCTTGCCAACCTGATAGGCGGTTTGCATGTTCTCAATCACACAGGCAGCGTCGGTGAAATCTTCGCCATAATCCACCAG
>JBLINN010000328.1:0-4481 GCA_047639325.1 Paracoccaceae bacterium
GGTCGATCAGTATCGGGTCATAGCCAGCGATTCGCGCCATTGGCACCAGCGCCTGGGCGATATGCACCGCCCCCACCACGATCAGCCGCAGGGGCGGGTTGTGTACGGCGACAAAGGTTTGGCCGTCACCTTCGAACCCAGAGCGATCCAAGCGCATCCGGTCGCGATAGCCATCGCGCACCAGCCGGCGCGTATTACTGTCGGGGTTCACCACATACGCCAGCGGCTGACGCGCGGCGCGGGCGGTTACCAGCTCGGCCAGCATCTCGGCTGGCAGGGCCGCGCCGACAGGCTCCACCAGCACACGGATGGTGCCGCCACAGGCCAGCCCGACGGCAAAGGCGTCTTCGTCGCTGACGCCGAATTCCAGCATCCGGGATTTGCCGTCTTCCAACGCCTCAAGCGCTTCCACGATCACCGCGCCTTCGACGCAGCCACCGGAAACCGAGCCTTGGATTTGCCCATCGCCCGCGATGGCCAGTTGCGCCCCAACCCGGCGCGGGGCGCTGCCCCAGGTTTGCACCACGGTGGCCAAAGCCGCGCCAGTACCGTCGCGGTGCCAGCGCAGGGCGGTTTCGGGGATGGCGTCAAATCTGTCAGGTGATGTGGTCATGGTGCGCAGTATGAAACAGCGGCGGCGCAGTGTCTGCCTAAAAATTCACCAGCGTCCGGTGAGACTGTCGTCGATTTCTTTGAAAGAAATCGGGTCGGAAAATTTGAAATTTTCCGGATCGCAGCACAGCGTTGGCGTTTCAAAAGGGAGCGGCCCGGACAGTCCGAAGACCGCCAGGCCGCTCTGCGATGTCAGCGGGAGACCTGACATCCCGGGGGAAACCAGTATTACGGCCTATTCGGCGGGCTGTACCTGGGCCCGGTTGCTGACCAAACGCTCGGGCAGCGCAAAGGCTACGGCGATAAATCCAAGGCCCAGAACGATGCCCAGAATGTCACCTGGCAGGCCTGTCAGGCCTTCGTATTTGGCGCCCGGAATGGCCCCCAGCGTCACCTTGCCGCCTGCGATCTTGTCCAACAGGCCAAAGGCTTGCATCGACGGATAGCTGACCATATAGGCCGCAGCCCCCAGCAAGCCGCCCGCGATGAAGAACATCGCGTCTTTGCGCCCCGAGGCCGCCGCCACAACGCTGGTGCCGGGGCAAAAGCCTGCCACAGCCCAGCCCGCGCCCAGCAGCAAGCCGCCAAGAAACACGCCGATATAGGCGGTTTTGACCGACATATGGCCGACCTCGACCAGGCCCAGCATCTGGCCCGCGAACATCAGGACCGACCCGGTGCCGATCGCCAGCAGGATTGATTTGGCCAGGCTCAGATTGGTCAGGTTCAGCATTTTACCCAAGACGGTCGGGTTCGCCGCCCCGATCCGGTCCAGCACGACGCCAAACGACAGACCCAGAACAATTGCCAGAAAAATGGTTGTCATGGCTTAGGCCTCCTTTTTGAACAGCATCAGGGAAATCGGTACTGCCGCCGCAAACGCCCCGAGGGTAAAGATGTAGCCCGACAGCGACGTCTGCATCATGCCCGACATCATGTGCCCGGAGGTGCAGCCGCCCGCCAGTCGCGCGCCAAACAGCACGATGAACCCGGCCATGAAGGACACGCCATAGCGCTTGGCCACGCTGTCACCAAAATTGGCGCGCCATAGCGCGGGAATGCTGCGTTCCGCCGCGTCCAGACCGCCACGCAGGCGCGTCGACAAAAAGCCGCCAAGGGCCATCGCCAGCACAAAGACAAAGCCGTAATTCAGCGGATTGGCGACGGATTTGGCGTATTTGCCGCCCGATTTCGCGAGATAGGCGTTGGTTGAGGTAAACCCATCCTCGGTCTGGGTCACCAGCGCCGGGCTGACCGCGTCGGCGACGATTCCGTCGAGGATGACGAACTGTGTCGACACCCCGATGGGTTTGACCAGCGCGACGGCGGCGAAAAACACCAGCCCCAGCAGCAACCCGCCTGCTTTCCAGTTTAGAGACATTCGATTTCCTTTCGACTCAAATATTCAAGAGTCAGAATATTACTAATATGCTGAATTTGGAATACTTAATATTGCATAGCTGCCCCGCATTTTCGGAAGGGGTTGATTTGGCCAAATTTTACGCCGGAACGAGGCAAGGTTTGGCGGGAAGGACGGTTAGTCCGGACAAATCAAAATCGCGTTGTTTTGCCTGATTTTCGCGACGGGAACGGGATTTGGGTCAGGCCGGACACACGTCTGCTTCTGACCAGTGCAAAGTTAACTTCGAAAATGTGTTGCTATGCAGGGGCTATCCGCACAAGCCATCCGGGAGCTTATATTGCGCTGCGGTGAAGCTTCCGTGATGCAGCCATTCGATACACCGCGCAGCATTTTGCGATGCCCAATGGAGGCAGCGCAGACATAGCGGCAGTCGGAGACCCTGAATGTGCCCGCATCTGGGCCCCGTGGCCTGACCAACTTGCTACTGGCCCAAAACCTCGGGCAAAACCTCTCTCGTCGCACCAGACGGTGGCCGGGGACCGGCGACGACGGAAAGGTGCGGCCAAACCCTGCGAAATCCGATTCCCAATCCTGATCATCGTGCGCGGCGAACAGATAAGTGCCAACCGGGTTCAAAAGCTGTCATGACGGGCCGCTGTAGCTGTGGGACAAACCCTTTGCGTTCCAATCCACGACCCAGTTGGGGTAGGCGTCACAGGAGTAGCTGCTTGTCACAAACTCGCCTGCCGATTTCGAGAACCAAAAGACCTTGCCGGCGTGTCCGGCCATCGAAACCGCGCCACGATCTTTGACTGAGACACCGAAGACTTTTGCCCGACCGGCTGTATTAAATGCCAGTTGGATTGCGCGACCATTTCGATCTGTTCAACGTGGTGCGCTGTGACTATGTTCAGGACCCGTTTCCGGCCTGAACGGCGGTTGAAGTGGCGGGGTTGCGGCGCGAGGGGGCGCTGGTTGAGAACCGGGTGATTGCGGCCATGGGTGTTGGCGGCTGATCGGGGACAGGCGGCGTTTGCGCGCGGTTTAGAGCGTGTCGCGTTAAATCGAGTTCATTTTCCGGGGCGAACGCGTTGTGCTGCGTAAACGCTGCCTCACCCCGGCAAATGAATACTTGAATCCAATGGAACGCGACATGCTCTAGTCGTGCAGCGCGGCCATCAGGCGGGCTTTTTCGCCCTGATCGGTCTGGCTGGAAATCACTGCGGCCAGGTCTTCGAGCGAGTCGATCGAGTGTCCGGCGCGAAAGCTGTCGACATGCGGTAACATCGCGGCGATGCCACGCGCCTTGGGGGCGAAGCCTTGCCAGCGCAGCAGCGGATTCAGCCAGATCAGGCGGCGCGCACTAAGGTGCAGGCGTTGCATTTCGCGGGCCAGCGCGTCGGGGTCGTCGCGGTCCAGCCCGTCGGTGATCAGCAGTACCACCGCCCCCTGCCCCATCACCCGGCGGGACCAGTCGCGGTTGAAGTGATGCAGGCAGGTGCCAATCCTTGTGCCGCCCTCCCAATCCTGCGCCTCGGCCCCGGCGGCGGCCAGCGCGGCGTCGACGTCGCGATGCGCCAGATGGCGGGTGATGTTGGTGAGGCGGGTGCCGAAGGTAAAGGCATGCACCTTGGCCCAGCCGGCACCTTTGGCGTTGGCGACAGCGTGGAGAAAATGCAGGATGATCCGGCTGTATTGGCTCATCGAGCCGGAAATATCGCAAAGCACCACCAGGTTGGGCCAGCGCGGGCGTGGGGATAGGCGGGCGATATCATGGATTTCGCCGCCCTGACGCATTGAGGCGCGCAGGGTGCGCCGCCAATCGATGCGGGTGCCGCGCAGGCTGGCCTGGCCGCGGCGGGACGGAATTGGTTTTACGGGCAGGGACAGTTTGGCCAGCATACGTTTGGCGCGGGCGACTTCATCGGTGCTCATCTGTTCGAAATCAAGGCTGCGCAGGCGTTCTTCGGAGGACATGGTGTGGGAGGCGTCGATGTCGATCTGGGTGTCTTCGTTTGGCGCTTCGGGGGCGTCGGGAAGGTCGCGGTTGACCCCGTCCAGCAGCGCCTCGGCGGCGCGTTTTTCACCGGCCTGTGCGGCGCGGTCTTCTTGCACGCCGCGAATGGCAGGCAGCATCATTGCCATCATATGTTCAAGGTAGCGTGGGTCGCGCCAGTAGAGGCGGAAGATTTGCGCAAAGATCAGGCGGTGTTCAGCGCGATTGACGAAGCAGGCATGCAGGGTCCAGTAGAAATCGCGTTTTTCGGTGAAGCCTGCGGCCTCGACCGCGCGGATGGCATCAATCACCCGGCCCGGGCCAATCGGCAGCCCGGCCTTGCGCAGGGCCCGCGCGAAATGGGTGATGTTATTGACCAGTTTGGGGTCGTCGGGGATATCGAGGGGCAGGTATTCAACCATTGGCGCGGGTCCGAGCAAGTCGAAGCTTCGCGATTTGACCGCGATGACGGGGTATTTTGGGTGAAGTTCGGTGGGACGGTGGGGCGTC
>JBLINN010000329.1:0-4430 GCA_047639325.1 Paracoccaceae bacterium
TATGACTATCGATAGCGTTGTGGCAAGTAGTAACGATCCGCAGAGCGCCCAACTAAATGGCTTGCAACGTCACTTCCAGAGCCCACTTTGGGTTTTGAATTCTTGTGATGCGCTTCAATATGAACGACAATAGCGCAGCAGTCCATCTCACAATCCCACAGCAAATCCTGCGTACTTCGGTCATGGTTTTGAGTGCTACCTAATAGCGGGTATCAGCTTCCTGCTTTCGACGGGTAAATTGGCTCTTGCCGACCTTCGCTGCGTGTAGTCCCAAAGGCAGGTGAGGGCCGAAAGCGCTAGTTCGACCGATCAGTGCGAAGGTCGGGAAAATCGCGTCCAGTCCCACCGCCATTCTCTGCAATGAAATCAACGACAGCGGCTTCCAGAGCGGCGCGGATGGCGGCGGTGGTATCCGCGCGACTGCCCAAACCTTACAAGCAACAGCGCAGAAACACAGTGTCAAACCGAAACGTTTTCCAGTTGGCGGGTTTTTGGGCGGGTCAGATCAATTACCGCTCAAATATACGAACAAAAACAACACGATGTGAGGTTAATTGGAGCGGGTAACGAGAATCGAACTCGTAACTTAAGCTTGGGAAGCTCGCGTGATACCTTTTCACCATACCCGCGCTCTGGGCCGACTGGATAGGCCGCGATCCGGGGCGCGTCAAGGGAAACTGTCCGGTTTCCTTGACGGTTTTGGCGTGCCCCGATGGGCAAATTGGCTGGTCTCAGCCCGTCCCGCGCCGCCGCCGTCGACGCCCGCCACCTGCGCCATCGCCGCCGGTGTTGAAGGACGGGTTGGGTAGAGTGACGATTTTGGACAGTTCCGGGAAAGGGTCGGTTTTGTGGGGGATGGCATTGGCGGCGACAAAATGGTCCTGAAACTTGGGCTCGATCGCTGTTTCGACCTTGGTAATTTCATGCACCACCCGTTCAATCTCGGCTCGTGCAGCGATGTTGCACAGGGCGATGCGCGCGCCGGTGCCCGCGGCGTTGCCGGCGGACGTGACTTTGGCCAGCGGCGCGTCGGGGATCATGCCCAGCACCATCGCGTGTTTGGTCGAGATATGCGCGCCAAACGCCCCGGCGAGGACGATGCGATCGACGGTATCGACGCCCATTTCATCCATCAACAGCCGCGCGCCCGCATAAAGCGCGGATTTGGCCAGTTGGATGGCGCGAATGTCGCCTTGGGTGACGGTGATGCGCGGGCCACCTGTGTCGCTGGAATCGTGGATCAGATAGGAATGGGTGCGCCCTTCGGGGATACTGCGCGCAGTGCCGGTTTGTTCGGCTGATCCAACCAGCCCGCTGCCGTCCAGCAGGCCCGCCATACGCATTTCGGCCACGGCCTCGATAATGCCCGATCCGCAGATGCCGGTGATGCCGCTGGTTGCGGTGGCTTCATCAAAACCGGGTTGGTCGGACCACAGATCACTGCCGATCACCTGAAATCGCGGTTCTTTGGTGTCGGGGTTGATTTCGATGCGCTCAATCGCGCCGGGGGCGGCGCGCTGGCCAGAGCTGATCTGCGCGCCTTCAAAGGCAGGCCCGGTGGGCGAGGAACAGGCCAGAACCCGGGTTTTGTTGCCCAGCAAAAGCTCGGCATTGGTGCCCACATCGACGACCAGTACCAGATCGTCGGATTTGCCGGGTTCTTCGCTAAGCGCCACGGCGGCGGCGTCGGCGCCAACATGCCCGGCGATGCAGGGCAGAATATAGATGCGCGCGCGCGGGTTCATGGTTGTCAGGCCCATTTCGGGCGCGCTGATGCTGATGGAATCAGAGGTGGTCAGGGCAAACGGCGCCTGGCCCAGTTCCACCGGGTCCAGTCCCAGCAGCAGGTGGTGCATCACCGGGTTGCAGACAAACACGGTCTCGACAATCAGGTTGGCGTCGATATCGGCCTCTTGGGCGATTTCCGTGGTCAGATCGTTCAGGGCGGCGCGCACAATCGCAGTCATTTCAGCGTCGCCACCGGGGTTCATCATCGCATAGCTGACCCGGCTCATCAGGTCTTCGCCAAAGCGGATTTGCGGGTTCATCAGGCCGGAAGATGCCGTGACCTCGCCGGTTTCCAGATTAGTCAAGTGCGCGGCGATGGTGGTCGAGCCGAGGTCAATCGCCAGCCCGTACAGCCCGCCTTCGTGCAGGCCCGGCCAGATTTCGGTGATCCGGGCAGCGGTATCGGTATGGCCTTTGTGCAGGGCAACGGTGACCTGCCATTTGCCCTTGCGCAGGGTTTTCTGCAGCTTGGCCAGCAGCGACAGGTCTGCGGTGACTGCGGGGATGTCCCATTGATTGCGCAGGGCGCCGGCCAGGCGTTCCAGATCGCCGGTGGGCGAATGCATGTCTGGTTCCTGGACTTGCACAAAATACAGTCGCGTGGCCGGGTCCATGGTGATGGCGCGCACGGTGGCGGCTTTGCGCACCACTTGGCGGTGCACCTGGCTTTCGGGGGGCACGTCAATCACCAAGTCGCCTTGGATCTTGGCCTGACAGCCCAGCCGCCGCCCGGTTTTCAGGCCGCGCTTGTCATCATAGCGCTGTTCAACCGAATTCCAGTCTGACAGTGCGCCCTGGGACACGGTGACGCCATGCTTGGGGAATTCGCCATAAGACGGAGTGATCTGGCATTTGGAACAGATGCCGCGCCCGCCGCAGACGCTGTCGAGGTCGACGCCAAGTTGGCGCGCAGCGGTCAGCACCGGGGTTCCGGGTGGGAAATGCCCACGTTTGCCAGAAGGGGTAAAGACGACGAGGGGATCAGTGGTCATGTAGGGTGGCCTTTGTTCGCGGGTTTATTGCTGCGGACAATATGGGTTTGGGCGGAAAGCGAAAGGTGGTGTGCGGCAAATTCGGGCCTAGCTGCGTCACTTTTGGGCTTTGATGTCTTTGGAGAGCGGTGGAGCCTCCGGCGGGGATATTTTTGGCCAGAAAAAGCGGCGGGCGGCAGAGATAGGTTTGTGGGCTCTTTCCCCTGCTAGACTTCCATGCGATAGGGTGGCCGTCAAACGGGGTTTTGCATGGGGTAGATGTAATGCAGATTCGTGAGGCACTTACTTTTGATGATGTTCTGCTGGTTCCTGCGGCAAGTTCGGTGTTGCCGTCAACGGCTGATACCGTCACGCGGGTGACGCAGGCCATTTCAATGAACATTCCGCTTTTGTCCAGCGCGATGGACACGGTGACCGAAGGGCGCATGGCGATTGCCATGGCGCAGGCGGGGGGCATCGGGGTGGTGCACCGCAATCTGAGCATCGAAGAGCAGGCGCAGGAAATCCGGCGGGTGAAGCGGTTTGAAAGCGGGATTGTGTATAACCCGATCACCTTGCGGGCCGATCAGACGCTGGCCGATGCCAAAGCGCTGCGAGAGCGGTACAATGTGACCGGGTTTCCGGTTGTCGATATCGATGGGCGGATTGTTGGTATTGTGACCAATCGCGATATGCGGTTTGCCAGCGATGACAAGACGCCGGTCAGCGCGATGATGACCACCAACAATTTGGCGATTTTGCAGGAACCAGCCGATCGCGACGAAGCGATTGACATGATGAAAGCCCAGCGTATCGAAAAACTGTTGATTGCTGATCCGACGGGTAAGCTGACCGGGCTTTTGACGCTGAAAGATACAGAGCAGGCGGTTTTGAACCCCACTGCTTGCAAAGACCAGCTGGGACGTTTGCGGGTGGCGGCGGCCAGTACGGTGGGCGATGCCGGGTTTGAACGGTCGGAGGCGTTGGTCGATGCCGGGGTTGATCTGATTGTGATCGTCGCCACAGGCGAGGCGACGCGGGCATTGATTGGTGCCGGGGCGGATGCAATCAAGGTCGGGATTGGGCCGGGCAGTATTTGTACCACGCGTATTGTCGCGGGTGTTGGTGTGCCACAGCTGACGGCGATCATGGATTGTGCGGCGGCCGCCGGGGATGTGCCGGTGATTGCCGATGGCGGCATCAAGTATTCGGGTGATTTTGCCAAGGCGATTGCCGCCGGGGCGTCCTGTGCGATGGTTGGGTCGATGATTGCCGGAACGGATGAATCCCCCGGCGAGGTAATCCTGTACCAGGGGCGCAGTTACAAATCCTATCGTGGCATGGGATCGCTGGGCGCCATGGCGCGCGGATCGGCGGACCGGTATTTTCAGCAGGATGCGGCCAGTGACAAGCTGGTGCCGGAAGGGATTGAAGGCCAGGTGCCGTATAAAGGCAGTGCCTCGGCGGTGGTGCATCAATTGGTTGGCGGATTGCGCGCGGCGATGGGCTATACCGGTTGCGCAACGGTGGATGAGATGCGCCGCAATTGTCAGTTTGTGAAGATAACGGGCGCTGGTCTGAAGGAAAGTCATGTTCATGATGTGCAGATCACCCGCGAGAGCCCTAATTACAGAGGTATGTAAATTGTTTAATTACAGATTGTTCTGCGCG
>JBLINN010000330.1:0-4426 GCA_047639325.1 Paracoccaceae bacterium
TGTCGTTTATCTCGGTCACCGAACAATGGGCGCAGTTTGCCATCGCCGGGCCAAAGGCGCGCGATTTGCTGGATGGCTTGCTGGACGCGCCTTTGGGTGACGATTGGCCGTTTATGGCCTGTGGGCAGGTGCAGGTGTCGGGCGTTGCCGCACGGTTGTTCCGGATCTCGTTCTCGGGCGAACATGCCTATGAATTGGCGGTGCCTGCGCGGTTTGGCGACAGCCTGTTTCGCCTGCTGCTGGACCGGGCAACGGCGTTGGGCGGCGGGCCTTACGGGATTGAAGCGCTGAATGTTTTGCGCATCGAAAAGGGCTTTATCACCCATGCGGAAATCCACGGGCGGGTGACGGCGGCGGATGTTGGGATGGGGCGGATGGTGTCGGCCAAGAAGGACTGTATCGGTAAGACCATGTCGCAGCGTCCCGGTCTGGCCGAAGACAGCCGCGAGCAGCTGGTTGGGTTGCAGCCGGTGGGCGCGGTGAAACAGTTGGTGTCCGGCGCACATCTGTTTGACCTAAACGACGATCCGGTGCGGGTAAACAATCGCGGCTATGTGACGTCCGTGGCGTTTTCGCCAACGCTGGGCCATATGCTGGGGCTTGGGTTTTTGCGCGACGGCCCTGCGCGCTATGGCGAGACCATCAAGATGGTCGATCATCTGCGCGGCATCGAAACCGAATGTCAGGTGGTGAACCCTGTGTTCTTTGACCCGGACGGAGGGCGCGTACGTGGCTGAATTGATTGCAAGACCTCCCTGCGAAGGGCTGTTGCCGCTGAACATCGCCGGCGTGTCGCTGACCGAAGAAATCCCGGACGCGATGACCTCTATGGCCGCCGGCAAGGCCGCAGAAAAGCCATTGTCAAACGCGCTGAAGGCGGCGCATGGCATGATATTCCCAGCCCCAAACCGCGCCACCGGCAAGGCTGGCGCGCGCGCTGTCTGGTTCGGGCGCGGGCAGGCGATGCTGGTGGGTCCGGTGCCTGATCCAGGCTTGGGCACCTATGCTGCGCTCACCGATCAGTCGGATGCCTGGGCCGTGGTGCGGTTGGAAGGCGACAATGCAGTGGATGTGCTGGCCCGGCTGGTGCCGTTGGATTTGCGGGCCACACAGTTCAAACGCGGCCACACAGCGCGCACCGAATTGATGCATATGATGGCCTCGGTCACCCGGGTGGGGGAGAAGGCGTTTATGATCATGGTGTTCCGGTCAATGGCCACTACGCTGGTGCATGACGTGAAATCGGCGATGGAAGCTGTGGCCGCGCGCGGCTAATATACGGGATCACCCCTGATTCCGGAGACCATCGCATGATCCGCGCCGCTCTGATTGCCTGCCTGCTGACCACACCCGCCCTTGCCGCCGAAACCAAGGCGGAAAGTTGTGGCTATCAGGCGGATGTTGTTGCCGCCATCCAAAAGGCGCGGTTGGACCGGGTCAAAGAGCGCGATGTGCCAGCGGCCATCGCCGCGACCAACCCGACCTGGCCCGAAAGCTACAACAATGCCATCCCGCTGATTGCGCCGTGGGTCTATGACAAGAAACGCCTCGTCATTCGCAAAGAAGACCTGTCCGCCGCCTGGAAAGAACTGTGCCTGCAACAGTAACCCCGCCAAGACCCACAGCCGCAATAGGATAGATTTGCCCCGCCATGTCCCTGCCACCCGGTTTCCTTGACGAATTGCGCACCCGGTCCAGCCTGTCTCAGGTTGTCGGGCGCAAAGTCATGTGGGACACCCGCAAATCCAATCAGGGCA
This sequence comes from Paracoccaceae bacterium, assembly GCA_047639325.1. Taxonomy (GTDB): domain Bacteria; phylum Pseudomonadota; class Alphaproteobacteria; order Rhodobacterales; family Rhodobacteraceae; genus NVQY01. The sequence goes on from JBLINN010000330.1 coordinate 1,758, forward strand.
AGGGCGACATGTGGGCGCCATGCCCGTTCCATCAGGAAAAATCCGCCTCGTTCCACGTCGATGACCGCAAAGGGTTCTATTACTGCTTTGGCTGCCAGGCCAAGGGCGATGCGATCAGCTTTGTGCAGGAAACCGAAAATGTAGGCTTTATGGAAGCGGTGGAAATTCTGGCGCGCGAGGCCGGCATGCCAATGCCCGCCCGCGACCCGCAGGCCCAAGCGAAATCCGACCGGCGCACGCAGCTGATCGAGGTGATGGAACAGGCGGTGCAGGTGTTCCGTCTGCAATTGAAAACCGGGGCAGGGGCGGCGGCGCGCGACTATCTGGACCGGCGCGGGCTGGACGCCGCCACGCTGGAACGCTGGGAAATCGGCTTTGCCCCGGATGGCTGGCAGGTGCTGTGGGACCAATTGCGCGCCAAAGGCGTGGCCGAGGACCTGATCATCGCCGCCGGGCTAGGTAAACCGTCCACAAAAGGCGGCAAGCCCTATGACACTTTCCGCAACCGCATCATGTACCCGATCCGCGACGCGCGTGGCCGGGCGATTGCCTTTGGCGGGCGGGCGATGGACCCGAATGACAACGCCAAATATCTGAACTCGCCCGAAACCGATCTGTTCGACAAGGGCCGCACCCTGTTCAACCAAGGCCCGGCGCGCACCGCTGCCGGGCAGGGCAAACCGCTGATCGTGACCGAAGGCTATATGGACGTGATCGCGCTGGCCTCGGGCGGGTTTGACGCCTGCGTGGCCCCATTGGGCACCGCGATCACCGAAAATCAGCTGCAAATGCTGTGGCGCATCGCGCCCGAACCGATCATCGCGCTGGATGGCGACACCGCCGGGCTGCGCGCCGCAATGCGGCTGATTGATCTGGCGCTGCCGCTGCTGGAGGCCGGGCAATCGCTGCGCTTTGCCCTGATGCCCGAAGGCAAAGACCCCGATGACCTGATCCGCGCCGAAGGGCCGGGGGCGGTGCAGGCGCTGCTGGATCAGGCGATGCCGATGGTGCAATTGCTGTGGCAACGCGAAACCGAAGGCCGGGTGTTTGACAGCCCCGAACGCAAGGCGACACTGGACAAGGCCCTGCGCGAAAAGATCCGGCTGATCAGCGACCCGTCAATCCGCAATCACTATGGCCAGGCGATCAAAGACCTGCGCTGGCAGCTGTTTTCGAACCGCCGCACCCAGCAAAAGAGCGACTGGAAACCGGGTGATTGGAAACGCGGTAAAAACGCGCCGCAACCGCCGCTGTCGGGCACCAAATCGTCCTTGCTGGTGGCGTCGGGCGACTCGGGGCAAGACCACATGCGCGAGGCGGTCATTCTGGCCAGCGTCATCGCCACGCCGCAAATCATCGAAGAATTCGAAGCCGGGCTCGAAGGCATGGCCTGCGCCGACCCGCTGCATGCTGACCTGCGCAACCTGATCCTGCGCCACAACAGTGATGCGCCGCAGACACTTGCGGAAACTATTGCCGCCCAAATTGGCCCCGCAGCCCTTGAAAACCTCTATGCGCTTCGCCATGTCGCCATCAGCCCATGCGCACGTAACCCCGGTGATGTCGATCTGGCGCGGATGACGCTGGCCGAAGAACTCGCAAAACTGGACGCACGACGCGGGCTGACGGCCGAGATTGCCGAAGCCGCCGAAGAAATTACTGGCGTGACGGACGAGGCGGTGACCTGGCGCTTGGGACAGGCCGCCGAGGCCCGCAACAAAGCCGACCGAAGCGAGCATAAGGATAAAGCCGAATATGACACTGGCGACAACGGGGCGCGAATCAATCGGGGCGAACGCAACGCCCTTGATGCCCTATTAGGTAAGATCAACTATTCCAAGCCACGCAGATAAGCCACTTTTGGTAAAGAATCCGAAAAGAAAACCGAGTAGACGGGTAGCCGAATCACCAGATCGCGCTAATGATTCGTTTCAAGCGAATCACCCAGCCCCAGCATCAGCCCCTGTAGGAGCATCAAATGGCCGCCAAAGACACTGACGACCGCAAACCCGACGATCAAGACGCGGAAATCTCGCTGGATATGAGCCAGACCGCCGTCAAAAAGATGATCGGCGATGCCCGCGAAAAGGGCTATATCACCTACGATCAGCTCAATCAGGTGCTGCCGCCTGATCAGGTCAGTTCCGAACAGATCGAAGACGTGATGTCGATGCTGTCGGAAATGGGCATCAACATCATCGAAGATGAAGAGGCCGAAGAAGAAGACCAAAAAGGCTCGACCGAAATCGCGACCACCGACAGCGCCCGCGAGGTCACGCTGGCGACGGGTACCGCCGAAAAGCTGGACCGTACCGACGATCCGGTGCGGATGTATCTGCGCGAGATGGGCAGTGTCGAACTGCTCAGCCGCGAAGGCGAGATCGCGATTGCCAAGCGGATCGAGGCCGGTCGCAACACGATGATCGCCGGTCTGTGCGAAAGCCCGCTGACCTTTCAGGCGATCACCATCTGGCATGACGAATTGTTGTCCGAAGACATTTTGCTGCGCGACGTGATCGACCTTGAAACCACCTTCTCTGACCAGTTGGAAGAAGAAGGCGCCGTTGTCGCGCCGGTTGTCGCCCCGATTGTTGGGGCCGAAGTCGCCAAACCAGAGGCCAATACCACCCCGGAACTGGACGCTGACGGCAATCCAATCGACGACGATG
>JBLINN010000331.1:0-4425 GCA_047639325.1 Paracoccaceae bacterium
CGCTAAGTCGGGCGCTGGCGCTGGACCCGGCAGACCCTGAATTGCACCGCATTCTGGGGATCGTGCAGATCAAACTGCACAATGATTACGAGGCTAGCCGCAACCACCATGAGATGGCGATGAACCTGGCGCCCAATGATGCCTATATCCTGGGGCGCTGCGCCGCGTTTTACACCTTTGTCGGCGAAGCGGATCGGGCGCTGGACCTGCTGGACCGCGCCGCAGTTCTGGACCCATTCCTGCCGGTGTGGATTGTCGAAGAGCGGATTGCGGCGCTGTATTCGCTGGGCCGGTTTGAGGATATGAGCCGCGAGGCACGCAATCTTTCTTTTCAGACCCGCCGCACCCGGATTTATCGTTCTGCCGCCCGGGTGGCGCTGGGCAACGTGGCCCGCGCCGGTGATCTGATTGCCGAGGCACTGGCCGATGATAGTGGCCTGACCATCGAATACGTGATCTCGCAGGAATTATTCCAAGACGGTCAGGTGATGCAGACATTGCTGGACCGGGTGCGGGCTGCTGGCTTGCCTGATGGCGATCTGGCGGGCAAACAAGTGGTTGGCCCGGTCAGTTAGTCTCAGGTTTTTGATCCGACATTCTCTTCGAACGCGACCTCAAAGGCGGCCTGTTTTTCCGGGCTGGCGTCGGTCTGATAGCTGGCTTTCCATTCATCCATGGCCATGCCGTAATAAATCTCGCGCGCCTCGGTCTTGTCCATTTCGATGCCGCGCTCGTTGGCGGCCTCTTGGTACCAGCGGCTCAGGCAGTTGCGGCAAAACCCGGTCAGGTTCATCATGTCGATGTTCTGCACATCGGTGCGGTCTTGCATCAGGTGCTGTTGCAGGCGGCGAAAGGCAGCGGCCTGAATCTCAATTTCGGTTTGCTTGTCCATTTAGCCGCTCCGTTTAGGGGTCCCGTCCGATTTAGGCAATTGCGCCGGTCCTGTCACCCCTTGGTCCGCTCGTACGGGTGCATTCTGCGCACCATTCCCCCGCCGGTTCAACAAAGGTGCGCAAAATGCACACCCTACAGGCCGGACTGCGCCAACGCCCGTTCCAGGATTGGCGCCAGCCGTTCGGCCCAGTCTTTTTGTTCCTGATGATCTGCAATCAGGTCATTGCGCAGCTCGATCAGCACATTGGGGCGGTGATGCGCAAGTGCGTGTTTGTCGATGGTATCCCCCGGCAGGTGGCCGGAATAGGGCTCGTTATCGCCAACCACCATGTCGCCCTCGGTCTCTAGCAGGTCTAACAGCGGTCGGGCCAGCCGGTCGTCTTCGGCATAAAGCACCCCAACTTCCCATGGGCGCGGGTCGCGGCCGCGTAGTTGCCGGGTGAAGCTGTGCATCGACACGATCACCATATGCGGCAGGGCAGCCAGCCGGGCCAGCCCCGCGTGATAGGGGCGGTAACACAGGTCTAGGCGGCGTTCGGCCTCGGCGGCATCGGCCTCGCGGTTTTCCGGGATTACCGACCCGTCATACAGCTTCATCAGCAGCGTCGGGTCGTCTTCGCCCCGGTTGGGATCAATCACCAGCCGCGAAAAGTTCGACGCAATCACCGGCGCATCCAGCAACACACCCAACTGCTGGGCGACGCCGTAAGCGCCGACATCATAGGCGATGTGGCGTTCCATATCTTCGCGCGGCAGGCCCAGCGATCCGCCCCCCACCTGAGGTGGCACGGTGTTGGCCGCGTGATCGCAGGTGATCAGCCAGCGACCGCGTCGGGTTTCGCCATGAATGAAATAGGGGGTGTATGTCATGCGTCTGTTATCTCTTTGTCTGCACCTTTAGGCCAGTTGCCAGCAAATGGGAATTGCGCCATAACCGCTGCAACCAATGTTTGCGGTAACAGTTCGGAATTGAAAGGGGTTTTTATGCGGCGATCAAGAAACGTCAAGATCGTGGCCACACTTGGCCCGGCTTCGGATACCTATGACATGATCCGCGCCCTGCACGAAGCAGGCGCCGATGTGTTTCGCCTGAACATGAGCCATGGCACCCAAGATGAGATTCGCGACAAGCACCGGATCATCCGCCAGGTAGAAAAGGATCTGGACAGCCCGATCGCCATTCTGGCCGACCTGCAAGGCCCCAAGCTGCGCGTCGGAACCTTTGCGCGCGAGGCCGAAGAGTTAGCGATTGGCGCCGCCTTCCGGCTGGATCTGGACCCGGCGGATGGCGATGTTGCCCGGGTTTGCCTGCCCCATCCGGAAATCTTTGCGGCGCTGGAACCCGGCGCGAATTTACTGGTCAATGACGGCAAGATCCGTCTGAAGGTTGTCACGTGCGGGCCGGATTTTGCCGAATGCACCGTGGTGACTGGCGGGACGATTTCCAACCGCAAAGGGGTCAATGTGCCCGATGTGATGCTGCCACTGGCGGCTCTGTCGGAAAAAGACCGCGATGATCTGGAATTTGCCTGCCAGCTGGGCGTCGACTGGCTGGCGTTGTCGTTTGTGCAACGCGCCGAGGACGTGACCGAGGCGCGCGCCTTGGCCGATGGTCGCGCGGCGATCCTGTCGAAGATCGAAAAACCCAGCGCGGTAGAGCAGTTTGACGAAATCCTGGCCGCTTCTGACGGGATCATGGTGGCGCGCGGTGATCTGGGGGTGGAACTGCCTGTAGCGGCGGTGCCGCCGATCCAGAAACGTCTGGTGCGCCGCTGCCGGGCTGCCGCCAAGCCGGTGATTGTGGCCACACAGATGCTGGAATCGATGATTGATAGCCCGATGCCCACCCGCGCCGAAGTGTCGGATGTGGCCACCGCGATCTATGAAGGCACCGATGCCATCATGCTCAGCGCGGAATCAGCGGCGGGCAGTTATCCGGTCGAGGCGGTGCAAACCATGCACAACGTCGCGATGGAGGTTGAAACAGACCCGATCTATCCGCAGATCATCGCCTCGTCGCGCAGTGTCAAAGGCCACACGGTTGCTGATGGCATCGTGGCGGCAGCGCGTGAGATTGCCGAAACCACCGACATCAAGGCGATCTGTTGTTTCACCCAAAGCGGCACCACCGCGCTGTTGACAGCGCGCGAACGTCCGGGCGTGCCGATCATCGCCATGACCTCGCTGCGCGGCACGGCGCGGCGGCTGGCGCTCAGCTGGGGCTGCAATTGCGTGATGACGGCCGAGTTGGAGCGCTTTAAAGGCGCTGTCGTCAACGCTGCCCGCGCGGCGCGGGCAGGCGGGTTTGCCACCGAGACGGACCAGATCGTGGTGACGGCGGGGGTTCCGTTTAACGTGCCGGGTACCACCAATATTCTGCGTGTCGCCCCGTGTGATGAGCGTTTGATTTATCACACTGACCCGGGCTAACTTACCTTAAACCGCATGGGCGAAGGCCGGGGGTTTAAGGTGGTGCGGTAACAGGTGCAGGAGTAGATCGACATGGACACGGATCTGGCGTTGATATTAGGAATTTTGGTTGCCGGGTTCTCGCTGCCGTCGCTGGCCTCGTCGATCAGCGAGGCGCGGGCGCCGCGTACTGCGATGATCCTGATCGTGATTGCCGGTGCGCTGGTTCTGTACGCGCTGACCGCGAAACCGGGTGGATACACGATGAAGCAGCTGCCAGACGTGTTTTTTGGGGTGATTGCGCGGTTTATCCCCTGAGTATGGCGGTTTTTCGGCTTGCCAGTTGTTCCCATTATGCGTAAGTGACGCCTCTGACTGCGCGACCGGCCAATGTGGCATGCCGAGTCGCGCCTGCAACCGACCCGAATATGAAGGAGACGGAAATGCCCAAGATGAAGACCAAATCAAGCGCCAAAAAGCGCTTTAAAGTGACAGCGACCGGTAAGGTCATGGCAGGCCAGGCCGGCAAGCGTCACGGCATGATCAAGCGGAGCCGCAAGTTTATCCGCAATGCCCGTGGCACCACCACCCTTTCGGCACCCGATGCCAAGACCATCAAGGGCTTTATGCCCTACGCCCGCTGATAGGAGGCCGCTAATATGTCACGTACCAAAGGTGGGACAATTGCCCACGCTCGTCACAAGAAAATCGTCAAAGCCGCCAAAGGCTATTACGGTCGCCGCAAGAACACCTTTAAGGTGGCAACGCAGGCCGTCGACAAGGCGAACCAATACGCAACCCGCGACCGCAAGAACCGCAAGCGCAACTTCCGTGCGCTGTGGATTCAGCGGATCAACGCCGCCGTTCGCGGCCATGACGAAGCGTTGACGTACTCGCGCTTTATCAACGGGCTGAACCTGGCTGGGATCGAAGTGGACCGCAAGGTTCTGGCCGATCTGGCTGTACACGAACCCGAAGCGTTCGGCACAATTGTTGCCAAGGCACAGGCCGCGCTGGCTGCCTGATCCTCTTACTGGACAGTGAAATTTGGGCCGCTCCGGGAGTTCCGGGGCGGCCTTTTTCGTAGGGTGTGCATTTTGCGCACCTTGGCCGGGGAATGGT
>JBLINN010000332.1:0-4421 GCA_047639325.1 Paracoccaceae bacterium
TTGGCGTTGGAAACAGCTTGCTTGCGGGGTTTGGATTTGCTGTTGCTCATGACTGCAACCGCTACAAAATCTCACATCACCCGAAAAGACGGCCCTCGCCGGATGATTACTTCAAAACCAAAGCAGTTGTTGAAGGTTTTTTCCTCTCCCGCGCTAAAAGCCATTCGCAGCGTTGCAGAAGATCGGTAAAAGGGGCTCGAACCTGCCGTTCGCTGCATGTTCTACCAAGGGCCGCTATCCGTTTTCAGGGATAGCCTGACATCGAGGCAACGCTTAGCCGTGCCATCTGGGTCAATGTCGTGACGGAAAGGTCAACACTATCGGATGTTTCACAAGAAACGACCTTGCTTTCACGTGACCTTAAAATGACTTAACTGATCCATTTCGCCGCCACCTGCCGCGCGGATTTGATCAGGAACAACACGTCAATCCCCACCGCCACAAACCGCGCGCCTACGTCCAGATAGGCCGGGGTGCCGTCGCCCAGGGACATGATGCCCGGCGCTTTGCCCGCTGCCGAGATCCGTTGCAGCGCGTCGATGATCACGTCGTGCACTTCGGGCACTGTGGCGTCGCCGGAATGCCCCATGTCAGATGCCAGATCGGCGGGGCCGATGAATACGCCGTCAATGCCGTCGACGGCCAGAATATCATCCAGCGCGGCCATCCCGGCGCGGCTTTCGACCTGGACGATCAGGCAAATCTGCGCGTCTGCCGTTTTGATATAGTCGGGAATGTCGGAGAACCGCGAGGCGCGGGTGCTGGCGGCCCCTACGCCGCGTATACCGCTGGGTGGATAGTGACAGGCGTGCACCAGTTCCCGTGCCTGATCGGCGCTTTCCACCATCGGCACCATCACCGTTTGCGCGCCGGCATCCAGCACCTGTTTGATCACCCAGGTCTCGCCAATGGGCACCCGTACGGCCACGCTGGACGGGCTGCCTTGCAACGCTGTCAGTTGGTCGCGGATTGACCGGATATCGTTGGGCGCGTGTTCGCCATCAATCAGGACCCAGTCGAACCCGGCGGTGCCCATCATCTCGGCCACGTTGGCTTCGGCAAAGCTGAGCCAGCAGCCAAAGGTGGTGTCACCGGCAGCAAGCCGTTGTTTCAGTTTGTTAATGGGCGCGGGCATGGTGGGTTCCTTTAGGCGAAATGGATGTGGACCGAACCGAATGGTCCAAAATCGGCGGTAATGGTTGTGTTGGGCTGGGCCTCGATCGGGCGGATGAACGAGCCTGACAGGACGATATCCCCGGCATGGATACTTTGTCCATATTCCGCCATTCTGCGCGCCAGCCACAGTACGGATGTCACCGGATCGTTCAAAACGCCCGCGCCCAGCCCGGTTTCTTCGACCGTGCCATTGCGGCTGACAATCGCGCCGACCCAGCGCAGGTCAAACGCCTCAAAGCCGTGGCGGTCAATGCCCAGCACGATCCCGGCATTGGCGGCATTATCGGAAATCGTATCGGTGATGATCCGCGCCTGACCGCTGGTTGGATCAACCCGCAGAATGCGTGTGTCGAGAATTTCCAAGGAGGGCGCGACATAATCGGTGGCGGCGATCACGTCGTCGCGGGTGCAATCGGCCCCGGCCAGCGGGGATTTCATCACAAAGGCGATCTCAGCCTCGACCCTTGGTTGGATGAACCGGCCTGTCGGCACGGTGTCGCCGGTTTCGAACAACATGTCGTCCAGCAATACGCCACTGTCCGGCGTGTCGATTTTCAGTGCGTCTTGCATGGCGCGGCTGGTCAGCCCGATTTTCCAGCCGATCCGGTGGCGTCCGGCCTGCATCTTGCGATCCACCAGGGCGGTTTGCACGGCGTAGGCGTCGGCCATCGTCATGCCGGGATAGCGCAGCGATAACAGCCCGGACTGCTGGCCGGTCAGATCGGCCTGATACAGGGCTTCGGCGGCTTCGGTTACGTCTTGGGGGGTCATGCCTCGTCCTGAACCGTGTTGCGCAGGGTGCCGATGCCGGTGGCGGCGACCTCGATCACGTCACCGGGTTTCAGGAATCGGGGTGGGTCAAACCGCGCGCCGGCACCGGTGGGGGTGCCGGTGACGATGATATCGCCGGGCACCAGCGTGGTGAAGGTAGAGATATATTCGATCTGGCGGCGGATCGGGAACAGCATCCGAGCGGTGCGATCATCCTGACGCAATTCGCCATTCACATGGGTGGTCAGGTGGATATCGTCGAGTTGCGCAGGGGATGTGAACGGCACCAGCCAGGGGCCCATCGCGCCGGATGTGTCCCAGTTCTTGCCTTGGGTGACGTTGAACTTGGCGTGGCGCACCCAGTCGCGCAGGGTGCCTTCGTTGCACAGGCTGATCGCGGCGATGTGGTCATAGGCGTCGGCCTGGGGTATCCGGCGGCCGCCCTTGCCGATGACAATCGCCACCTCGCCCTCGTAATCCAGCTGCGGGGTTTCCGGGGGACGGATCAGCGGTTGGTCATGGCCGGTGAACGAGCGCGCAAAGCGGATGAACAGCGACATATTGGGCGGGGCATCCTGCCCGTCTTTGTATTCGGCGTTGCGATCGGGGAAATTGACGCCGACGCAGATGATTTTTTCCGGGGATGGGATGGGGATGGTATAGGTGAAGCTGCCATTCGGGTGGCTGACCGGTTTGCCGGTGCTGGCGACGGCCAGATCGTGCAGGCCACCGTTTTCGATCACTTCGCGCATGGTTGGCCATTGCGGAAAATCGGGGGACAGGGCGATCACACCGTCGTCGGTGACGGCACCGTAAAAGGGTTTTCCGTCTGCGGTGTAGGTGGCAAAGCGGCTCATGTCAGGGGGGCTTTCACGGTTTGGGCGATTTCGGTGATCACGTCATAGGCCATCATCACATCCTCTTGTGTGGTCTCAAATTGTCCGGCCTGAAACCGGATCACCAGATCGCCATCGACCCGCGTTTGGGTCAGGTAAATCCGCCCGTCATCGTTGATCGCCTCAACCAGCCGCAGGTTCAGCGCATCCAGATCGGTGGCACCTGCGGGGGCATAGCGGAAGGTGAACAGCGACCACATTGGTTTGGTGACGATCTGAAAGTCCGGGGTTTCGGCCAGCTTGTCATGCAGGTCTTGCGACCAGGCCACATGGTTGCGCAGCCGCTTGCGCAGGCCTTCCAGCCCATAGGCGCGCAGCACGAACCAGATTTTCAGCGCCCGAAACCGGCGGCCCAAAGGCACTGACCATTCGGAATAGTTGATGATGCCGTCATGACCGTGGGTTTTCAGGTATTCGGGCTGAATCGCCAGGGTTTTGACCAGATCGTCAGGGTTTTTCAGGAAATGCGCTGAACAATCAAACTGTACCCCCAGCCACTTATGCGGGTTGAACACGATGCTGTCGGCACGGTCGATGCCGGGCCAAAAGCTGCGGAATTCCGGGCAGATCATTGCCGATCCGGCCCAGGCGGCATCCACATGGGTGTAAAGCCCGTATTTTTCGGCGATGGCCAAGCACGCCTTAACCGGGTCAGTGGCCCCGGCCCCGGTGCCGCCAACACACAAGATCAGCCCTGCCGGGGTCAGCCCGGCGGCTTTGTCTGCAACAATCGCCGCCTCTAGCGCCACGGGGTCCATGCCGCGCCAATCGCCTTTGATTGGGATGCGTACCAGATTATCCTGGCCGATGCCGGCGACCCAGATGGCGCGGTCAATTGACGTATGCACCTCGGACGATGCATAGACCCGCACGGGCGTCTGCCCGGCCAGCCCCTGACTGTTGCCGGTCCAGTTCAGCGCCTTTTCCCGCATCGTCAGCACGGCGGCCAGCGTCGCCGAGGACGCGCTGTCTTGAATGACGCCTTGAAAATCATCCGCCAACCCCAGCGACTGGCGCAACCAGTCCATCATCCGGGTTTCCATCTCGGTCGCGGCGGGCGAGGTTTGCCACAACATGCATTGCGGCGCGATGGCGCTGACCAGGAATTCGGCCAGAACCGACGGGGCGGCGGCGTTTGAATTGAAATAGGCAAAGAACCGGGGATGTTGCCAATGGGTGATCCCGGGCATCACGATCTGTTCGAAGTCCCGAAACACGTCCTCCATATTCTGCGGCCCTTCGGGGGGGGCGGCAGGCAGGGCGTTCAGGATGTCGCCGGGTTTGGTTTGCGCGCGCACCGGGCGGTCGCCCACTGTCAGGTGATAATCCTGCGCCCAGTCGGCAACGCGTCGGCCCCATTGGCCGAATTCAGTCCATTTCATACCAGTGCCTTCAAGGTTGAACGGGGAAGATCACGTTGACCTGCCCGGTGCCGGAACTGGGGAAATAGGGCGTCACGATTTCAACCGGGGCGGTGTAATTGTCCCAGCCCAGCGCGCCCAGCAACATCACCGTGTCATGCATTGCCCCTTCGCCACTGCAATATTCGGAATATTCGGGCAGCATCTTGATGAAGGT
>JBLINN010000333.1:0-4415 GCA_047639325.1 Paracoccaceae bacterium
AGACCCTGGGGCGCAGGCCGTCTTGCAAACGCTCCGGTGGAGCGTTTGAGGCCGTAGCGGGCGGTAGCACAGGGGGTACTAAGTGCGCCCTCCCGTGGGGAGGGTCGGGCGCCGCCCGGGCCGCTTTGCGACCCGCGCGAAGAGGAAAGTGGAAATTGGTGTTTCCGGCGGTTTTCACTTGTGCCGGTTTTGGATAGATCTGGGTCATGACTGATATGCTTCCTGCCGTTCGCGGCAAACTCACCCCAAATCGTGACCTGTCTGACCTCACCTGGTTGCGCGTTGGTGGCCCGGCAGACTGGCTGTTCCAACCCGCCGACGTCGATGACCTTGCGCAGTTCCTGCACCAGTTGAACCCCAGCATACCGGTGTTCCCGATGGGCGTAGGATCAAACCTGATCGTGCGCGATGGTGGCATTCGCGCCGTGGTGATCCGGCTGGGGCGGGGATTCAACCAGATCGGCATCGATGGCACCTGCGTGACCGCAGGTGCGGCAGCGCTGGACGGACATGTCGCGCGTAAGGCGGCGGATGCGGGTGTGGATTTGACGTTTCTGCGCACGATACCGGGCAGTATTGGCGGGGCGATACGCATGAATGCAGGCTGTTATGGCAGTTATATGGCCGATGTTCTGGTCTCGGCGCGGGCCGTGACGCGGGATGGAGAGATCATTGCGCTGACACCGGACGATCTGAACTTCGGCTATCGCCAAAGCGACCTTCCAGATGGGGCGGTACTGATCGACGCGCGGATCGAGGGGCCGCGGGCCCCGAGTGACGTGCTGCACGCGCGGATGACCGCGCAAATCCAGAAGCGCGACGAAACCCAGCCGACCAAGGATCGCAGCGCGGGCAGTACCTTTCGCAATCCGGCCGGGTTTTCCAGCACCGGACAGGCGGATGATGTGCATGATCTGAAGGCCTGGAAGGTGATTGACGACGCCGGATTACGCGGCGCGCGGCGCGGTGGCGCGCAGATGAGCGGGAAACATCCCAACTTTCTGATCAACACTGGTGACGCAACTGCCGCAGATCTGGAAGGGTTGGGCGAAGAGGTGCGAAAAAAGGTTTACGATTCCAGCGCGATCACGCTAGAATGGGAAATCATGCGGGTCGGTGACGCGCAGGACAAATAATACACCCTGACCGCGAACCCCGACAGGCAAAAAACGGGCGCGGATCAAGCAGGGGGAAATCACACGGGCCAAAAAGGCCCGGCTAATAAACTGGACCGCCAAAGGTCCGGGGACATTGAGGCACTTGTCGTGGGTCAGTCGAGCAGGACACCCCCAAAAGTGGCGGTATTGATGGGCGGACTCTCGGCTGAGCGCGAGGTGTCTTTGTCCAGCGGGCATGAATGTGCAGCCGCACTACGGGGCGAAGGATATGAGGTGGTCGAGGTGGATGCCGGGCCAGACCTCTGTGCGCAACTGCGCGCCGTGTCCGCGGATGTTGTTTTTAACGCATTGCATGGCCGTTGGGGCGAAGATGGCTGTGTGCAGGGCATGCTGGAATGGATAGGCCTGCCCTATACCCATTCAGGCGTGTTGCCGTCGGCGCTGGCGATGGACAAGCAGCGCAGCAAATCGGTGTTTCGCGCCGCTGGTCTGCCGGTGGTTGACAGTGTGATCTGTGACAAGGCCGATGTGATGGCGGCGCATGTGATGCCCCCGCCCTATGTGGCCAAGCCTAATAACGAAGGCTCGTCGGTCGGTATCTATATTGTGCACGAGGCGGCCAATGGCCCGCCGCAACTGGCCGAGACTATGCCCGATCAAGTGATGGTGGAAACCTTTGCGCCGGGGCGCGAGATGACCACCACGGTGATGGGCGACCGGGCGCTGACGGTGACCGATATTCTGACCGATGGCTGGTATGATTACGATGCCAAATACAAACCCGGCGGATCGCGCCATATTGTGCCCGCAGATATTCCGGCCGAAATTTTCGACCTTTGTATGGACTACGCCTTGCGCGCCCATGTGGCGTTGGGCTGTCGCGGCATCAGCCGCACTGATTTCCGTTGGGATGACACACGCGGCGTTGCGGGGCTGATATTGCTGGAAACGAATACCCAACCGGGCATGACCCCAACATCACTCAGCCCGGAACAGGCAGCGGTGATGGGCATGAGCTTTGGCGCATTGTGCCGCTGGCTGGTCGAGGACGCGTCATGCAACAGGTAGCCGCCCCGCCCAAAAATACCACAGGCGCACCTATGGTGGCCCCGGCCCGTGATCCGGCCCCTTCCCGGTTAAGCTATCGGTTGCAGCGCTGGATGCTGACGCCGGGTATTCGCCTGGGGCTGCGGATCGGGGTGCCGGTCTGTCTGGTGCTGGTGTTGTCCAGCGCGTTTCTGGCCAGTGAAAAACGCCGCGATGCGCTGAATCTGTTTGTGGCCGAGATGCGCTCTAGCATTCAGGATCGCCCGGAATTCATGGTTGGCCTGATGGCGATTGATGGTGCCGGGCGCAGTCTGGCCGAAGATATCCGCGAAGTGGTGCCGCTTGATTTCCCGGTCAGCTCTTTTGATCTGGACCCGGAACAAATTCGTCAGGTTGTGGCCGGGCTGGACCCGGTAAAATCAGCCTCTGTGCGCATCCGCCCGGGCGGCGTGTTGCAGATTGACGTGACCGAACGCCAACCGGTGGTGGTGTGGCGCACCCATGACGGGGTCGTGATGCTGGATGAGACCGGTGCGCATGTCGACGCTCTGACCGCAAGGGCCGCGCGGCCTGATTTGCCGCTGATCGCGGGCGAAGGTGCCGATAGCCATGTAGCCGAAGCGCTGGCGCTGCTGGCGGCGGGGCGTCCGTTGGGCGACCGGCTGCGCGGGCTGGTGCGGATTGGCGCGCGGCGTTGGGATGTGGTTTTGGATCGCGGCCAGCGCATTTTACTGCCGCCCGACAGCCCGGTGCACGCGCTGGAGCGGGTGATCGCGTTAAGCGACGGATCAGATTTATTGGAACGGGATGTGGCGGTGGTGGACATGCGTCTGGCGTCGCGACCAACCATCCGGATGAGCAAACAGGCCGTCAAGGACTGGTGGCGGATCAGACAGTTAAACGAAAGCGGGCAGTAGATGATGACAGACCTTTATCAGTCCCAACGGGCCATGCGGCAGATGCGGCAACAGGCGATGCAACGCGGCGTGATCGCCATTTTGGACGTGGGCAGTTCAAAAATCGCCTGCCTGGTGCTGCGCTTTGATGGCACCGGACGGCTGAGCGAGGATAACTCGATCGGCTCGCTGGCCGGGCAATCGGGGTTCCGCGTGGTTGGTGCGGCCACCACAAAGTCGCGCGGGGTGCAGTTTGGCGAAGTCACCGCGATGCAGGAAACCGAGCGCGCCATTCGCACCGCCCTGCAAGCGGCGCAGAAGATGGCCGATATCCGGGTGGATCACGTGATTGCCTGTTTTTCGGGGGCTAATCCACGCTCTTACGGGTTGGACGCGCATACCGATCTGGAAGGTCAGGTTGTGACCGAGGCCGAAGTTGCCCGGGTTCTGGCCGCCTGTGATGTGCCTGAATACGGTGCCGGGCGCGAGGTGCTGCATGCACAGCCGGTAAATTTCGCGTTGGACAACCGGTCTGGCCTAAGTGATCCGCGCGGCCAATTGGGCCAGACGCTGGCGGTGGATATGCATATGCTAACCGTCGATGGCGATGCGGTGCAAAATCTGGTGCATTGTATCAAGCGCTGTGACCTGGAACTGGCGGGCATTGCCAGCTCGGCCTATGCGTCGGGGATTTCGTCGCTGGTTGAAGACGAACAGGAACTGGGGGCCGCCTGTATCGACATGGGCGGCGGGACGACCAGCGTGTCGATCTTTATGAAAAAACACATGATCTATGCCGATTGCGTGCGCATTGGCGGCGATCACGTCACCAGCGATATATCCATGGGGCTGGGCGTGCCGATGGCTCTGGCCGAACGGATCAAGACCTTTTGCGGCGGCGTTCATGCCACCGGCGTGGACGACCGCGACATGATCGATATCGGTGGCGACACCGGTGATTGGGAACATGATCGCCGCACCGTCAGCCGCGCAGAGCTGATTGGCATCATGCGCCCAAGGGTCGAGGAAATTCTGGAAGAGGTCCGCGCGCGCCTGGATGCTGCCGGGTTTGATCACCTGCCCAGCCAGCAGATCGTGCTGACCGGCGGCGGCAGCCAGATCATGGGGCTTGACGGGCTGGCCACCCGCATTCTGGGCCAGCAGGTTCGGCTGGGACGCCCGTTGCGGGTGCACGGCCTGCCGCAATCGGCCACCGGCCCCGGATTTGCCAGCGCGGTGGGCCTTAGCCTGTTTGCCGCCAATCCCCAAGACGAATGGTGGGACTTTGAAATCCCGATGGATCGCTACCCGGCGCGATCCTTCAAACGGGCCGTGAAATGGTTTCGGGACAACT
>JBLINN010000334.1:0-4407 GCA_047639325.1 Paracoccaceae bacterium
TTGGCAATATCGAGATGTTTCGCAAAATCGCCGAAAGCCTGTAGAAAGGGCATTATGGAACCTAATGACAGCCTGAATGTACTAGGTGGCGAACTTGCCTCCTGCTCTACCGACCCCCTGACCGGGTTTTTCCGCGACGGGCATTGCAACACCTGTGACGCCGATCAGGGCAGCCATACCGTTTGCGCGGTGATGACCGCCGAATTTCTGGCGTTCTCGAAATATGTCGGCAATGATCTTAGCACCCCGCGCCTTGAATACGGCTTTGCCGGGCTGAAACCCGGTGATCACTGGTGCCTATGCGCCGCGCGCTTTCTTCAGGCACATGACGAAGGCTGCCCCCCCTTGGTCGACCTGTCTGCCACCCACCTGCGCGCTCTGGAAATCGTGCCGTTAAAGGTGTTGCAACAAAGCGCGTTCTAAACATACGAACCGACCCGGGTTGCCCCGGATCGGCCCCTATTGTCACACACGAAGACGCACAAGATCGCTCATCAGACCCTGCGTACCGTTGTGAACCGTCAGGCGTTCCACCTTACCGGCAATGGTTTCCAACTCTTTCAGCTGCAGCATCACCGGATTGTCCGGCATCACCTTGCCAGTGTTCAGCTACGACCACGTCGCGTTGGTTTCTTCGCGGCGCCGGATCACGTTGACCTCGGCCTTTATTTCCGCAGCAGCAACCCGGTTCAGGATGTCGCGCATCTCGCCTGGCAGGATCACTTCTTTCAAGGCGATCTCACCCAACTCGATGCCAATCCCGGCCATTTCAGTCCGAACCGCAGCGGCGGTTTCGGCGTCCACTGACACCTTGTCAGCCAACAGTTGGTCCGGTGTCAGACCCCCCAACGTCTTGCGAAAGGCCAGCGCGATGGCACGGTGCAGCGCCTCGTCAAAGTCTTTCACCACGCTGACAGCCCGCGCAGGGTCAACCACCCGGTAAGCCGCCGACAGGTTAACACGACTGGTTACCCGATCCCGTGTCAGGATCTCGTGACCGGTCACGTCATGCACCCGCCAACGAGTATCGATCTGCTTGACCGCCACGTGGCGCCCCAGCTTCCAAAACGCGTTGGTGCCGGGGGCAGTTGCCCCTTGAATACCCCGTCAACGCTCAGGATGCCAACATGGCCCTCCGCCACCTCGGTCGCGCTGGACTCAGCCGTCAGACCCGCCGTCACCAACCGCTTGACCAGCCCCTTGGGCAGATTCAGCGTGTCGCTGACATCATAGCGTTCCACGTCCCACGCCCCGGCATCGGTCCAGTAAACCACTCGGCCTTCCGGCTTGATGAGCGCATAGGGGCGCCCGTCATGCAGAACCACCAGAACCTCGGCCTCGCCCGCGCGAAATTCGCTCAGATGCGCCTCGGCCAGATCGGGCCGTTCGCGAAACAGCGCCCGGTCATAGGGCGACACGAAACGAAGACGATCCAGATTGTGAACCTCGCGCAGGCAATTCGCCCGCTGGATGCGATGCTCGCCCGGCCCAAGGATCGCGTCAAAACGCCCCTTGCGCAGTACCAGCATGCGTTCGGTTTCCATCAGCGTCACGCGGGTATAGCCGGTCAGCCGATCCAGTATTTTGGTCATCCAAGTCATCGTCTTTCGCCTTTTCGTCGTCCTATCGTCGTCGCAAAACGCGATCTCCTTCTTGATTTCAGAATGTTGCACCCAGATCAGGTGGCAGGTGTGATCGTCCCAAATCAGGGCAGAACAAGGCCCGAAGCCCCCGCGCCATACCCATGAACGGAAAGACGACAAGAGGGCGCGCAGACCGATGGCGTCGTAGGGTGTGCATTTTGCGCACCTTCCCCGGCCAACGGACGGCACATACCGTCATCCACCCCCCGGCTGAAAGCCAGAGCAACGAAGGCCCTGCCCTTGGCGCGCACGCCGCAAGCATCAAGGCCACCCCTGCTAGGGAACCCCGGACCCAAAGGTATTATCAACCCTTGCGGGTCGGAGGGACTCGAACCCACACAGCCTCTCGGCCTTCCCATTGGTGACGCGGGAATCGAACTCGCCCCTTCAGATTAACAGTCTGATGCTCTAACCGATGAGCTAGTCATGTAATCGTGGAAGGACTCGAACCTTCAACATTTGGAGCCTAAATCCAACGCCCTACCCTCGAGCTACAAGATCACCTGCCCGTCACTTGCCTCCCTGGTATACGGCACCCGCAGGGCGGACTGCACCGGCGGAGATGATCAACTCCAACCACATGGATAAGGTCGTTCAGAACAGGGCCGATTGATAGGTCAGGGCCGGGAATTCGATCAACGGCCTTATGGCACCCTGGCCACATCCGCTGTAGGCGCGCAATAATATTACCCATCTGCGCAATAAATGCAAAGGCAGCGCCAACAATAAGGGCAGCGTCCAACCTTACGGCTCGCTGCCCTGTTGCAATATTTAAAAAACCGACCGGTTGGTCTAGCCGCTGGCAACACGGCCTTCGGTATCGGACATGTCATAACCCAAGAACTTGGCGACGGTAAAGATATCCTTGTCCCCGCGCCCACACATGTTCATGCAGATCAGATGATCGGCAGGCAGTTCGGGCGCGATCTTCATCACATGCGCCAAGGCATGGCTGGGTTCCAGCGCCGGAATGATGCCTTCCAACTCGCAACACAGCTGAAACGCCTCCAGCGCCTCCATATCGGTGATCGACACATATTGAGCCCGGCCAATGTCGTGCAGCCAGGAATGTTCCGGCCCGATCCCGGGATAATCCAGCCCGGCGGAAATCGAGAACCCTTCCAGGATTTGCCCGTCATCATCCTGCAACAGATAGGTGCGGTTGCCATGCAGCACGCCGGGCCGACCGCCGGTCAGCGACGCGCAATGCTCCATCTTGGCGTTCACACCCTTACCGCCAGCCTCGACCCCGATGATGTTGACGCTTTTGTCGTCGAGAAACGGAAAGAACAGCCCCATCGCGTTCGACCCGCCGCCAATGGCGGCGATCAGCGTATCCGGCAAGCGCCCCTCGGCGGCATGCATCTGTTCCTTGGCTTCCTTGCCGATGATGCTCTGGAAATCGCGCACCATCGCCGGATAGGGGTGCGGCCCGGCCACGGTGCCGATGCAATAAAACGTATCACGCACATTGGTCACCCAATCGCGTAGTGCGTCGTTCATCGCGTCCTTCAGCGTGCCCCGGCCTGAGGTCACCGGGATCACTTCGGCCCCCAGCAGACGCATCCGGAACACATTGGGTGACTGACGTTCCACATCATGCGCGCCCATGTAAACGATGCATTTCAGCCCGAACTTGGCACAAACCGTGGCGGTCGCCACCCCGTGCTGGCCCGCACCAGTTTCCGCAATGATCCGGGTTTTGCCCATGCGACGTGCCAGAATGATCTGGCCCAGCACATTGTTGATCTTATGCGCGCCGGTATGGTTCAGCTCGTCGCGTTTCAGGTAAATCTTGGCCCCGCCCAGATGCTGCGTTAACCGATCAGCATAATACAGCGGTGACGGGCGACCCACATAATGGGTCCACAAATCCTGCATCTCATCCCAAAACGCCTGATCGGTCTTGGCCTTTTCGTATTCTTCCTCAAGGCTTAGAATCAGCGGCATCAGCGTTTCGCTGACAAACCGCCCGCCAAAATCGCCAAACCGGCCATTTTCGTCGGGACCGGTCATGAAAGAGTTGAAAAGATCGTTCATTGAAGCTGCTTTCGGATCAGGACATTCCGCCAATTCAATATTGGAGCAGGCGGTGATTATCCAGCCTTATCCTCCCCATCCCTTGATCGTTGTCAGCGTATTATCCTATTTCCGATAGGTTTGGTGGCAAGATTTGCACGCTTTTCCAAGGGCAGCGAGGGCAGCAGGCACGTCGCCGGGTGCGTCAATATCACGTGCCACACCCGATGCGGCCGCCGCAAGCGCCTCAGCTTTGGCCGCGAAATCGCTGTAAGTTTCTCAGATCACCGGCTGCGCTTCTGATTTCGGGTCGGTTGCAGGCTCTTGAAACAGGGCCGATATCTGGGCCGCGTGATCGGCGATTGCGCCAGCAGCCGCCTTGGCTGTGGTCGCGTCAAAGGCAACTTGCCCCTTGGCTATCGCCCCAAGAACTTTGGTGTTTTTGCCGATAGCACTCATGGCGTCCATCCGGGCCTTGACGGTTGGATTCTGCACCCCTTGATACGCCAAAGCAGCCGTTGCGGCGATGATCAGGAACAGCCCCGAGACCGGAAGTGTTTTTTCATATCTTTTATCCCTGATGCGGTTCCGGTTCATGCGGTACAGCCAAAACCCTAGCCCGAATTATTCATGAAGTGGCGTAAATTGGTTGGCAGGCATAGATCAAGCCGTTGAAATGGCGTATGATTTTGGTGCTTAAACAAGATCACTGACCTCCAGCAGAAAATCCAGCCCGCCATGAATG
>JBLINN010000335.1:0-4383 GCA_047639325.1 Paracoccaceae bacterium
CCATCAGTGGCAGGGGTGTGTCGGTGACCAGGCGCAGCGCTTCGGTCAGGCGCAGGTGCAGGTAATGCGCTTGTGGCGTGGTATTAAGGCGGGTGCGGAACTGGGTTTCCAGCGAGCGCGGGCTGGTGCCGCAGTGTTTGGCGATTTTGGGGATGGGGAGCGGCGTGTCGAGGGTTTGCTCCATCAAAGCGGTGGCGCGGGCGGTTAGGGCGTTGTGGTTGGGGCTGGGGCCGGTTCGGGTTTGCGAGCGGGCCGGGTCGGGCGCGTGGTCGTGGATAAAGGCGCCGGCGACGCGGGTGGACAGGGCTTGGCCATAGCGGGCAGCGATCAGGTGCAGCATCATGTCGATGGCTGGTAGCGCGCCGCCGCAAGTCAGGCGGGGGCCGTCGATGTGAAAGCGGTTGCGCAGCGGGGTGATGGCAGGAAAGCGGGTGGCGAAGCGATCCAAATCCTCCCAATGGGTGGTGGCGCTGTAGCCATCCAACAGCCCGGCTTCGGCCATCAGCCAGGGGCCGCCGTCGATGCCTGCGATGGTGCTGCCGGTGTTGGCGAGGCGGCGCAGGCTGGCGCGCAAGGCTGGCGTGGCGTGGCGTTCTAGGTCGAACCCGGCGATCACCAGCAGCAAATCACAGCTATCGAGGCGCGACAGGGTGCTGCCGGGGACGGTGATGTTGCTGGTCAGGGTGGCAGGTTTGCCGGTGGCGGTGACGTAGCGCCAGTCGAACAGGCGTCGTCCGGCCAGCCGGTTGGCAGCGCGCATTGGGTCGACGGCGGCGGCAAAGCTGAGCGTGTTGCAGGTGTCCAGCACCAGCACGGCGATTTGCAGGGGCGCCGGGCTGGGCGTCAGGATGTTTTTTGCGGATTTCATCAAGTATGCTGCGTATCAGGAAAACAACTATAAGCCAAGTCGGGTCATTCTTTACGGTATATCAATGAGGAGGACCCAAGATGCCATTGTCGATGAATAAAGAGGTTTTTATCACCTGTGCTGTGACCGGGTCCGGGGCCACTCAGGATCGCAGCCACCATGTGCCGCGCAGTCCGGCGCAGATTGCCGACAGCGCGATTGCGGCGGCCAAGGCGGGGGCTGCGGTGGTGCATTGCCATGTGCGTGATCCCGAAACCGGCGCACCGTCGCGCGATCTGGCGCTTTATCGCGAGCTGACCGAGCGGGTACGCGAGGCCGAGGTCGACGTGGTGTTGAACCTGACCGCTGGCATGGGCGGCGACATGGTGTTTGGCCCGACCGAGCGGCCCTTGCCGCTGAACGAGGCGGGCACCGATATGATTGGCGCGGCGGCCCGGGTCGAGCATGTGAAACAATGCCTTCCCGAGATTTGCACGCTGGATTGCGGCACGATGAACTTTGCTGAATCCGATTACGTGATGACCAACACGCCGGGCATGCTGACAGCGATGGGGCGGATGATGACGCATCTGGGCGTCAAGCCCGAGATCGAGGCGTTTGACACGGGCCATCTTTGGTATGCCAAGCAGTTGGTGGCCGATGGCGCGCTAGACGCGCCCGCCTTGGTGCAGCTGTGCATGGGGGTGCCATGGGGCGCGCCGGATGATCTGAACACGTTTATGGCGATGGTCAATAATGTGCCGGATGACTGGACCTTCAGCGGTTTTGCGCTGGGACGCAATCAGATGGCCTATGTCGCCGCATCCGTGCTGGCCGGGGGCAATGTGCGCGTCGGGCTAGAGGATAACCTGTGGCTGGACAAGGGCGTTCTGGCCGAGAACTGGCAATTGGTGGAACGCGCCGGGACGATCATTGAAAACATGGGCGCGCGGGTGATTGGCCCGGCAGAAGTGCGCGAAAAGCTGGGGTTGGTGAAACGGGCCCCGGTGGCGTGACCGGCATGTGGGGATTGGCCGGGGCGATGCTGGCGATAAGTGTGGGTGCCGCCAGCGCCCAGACAGCACCGCCCTGGGAAGGCTATTGGGCTGCAAACGCGGCGTGGTGTGCGCAGGCGGGCGAGGTGGGCGAAGGCACGCCTGACTGGTACGGGCGCGACGGGTTGTTTGGCCTGGAATGGAGCTGCGACATCAGCCGCATCGCCCCAATCGGCATGGCGCAAAGCTGGGCCGTGGGGCTGGCCTGTCTGGATGCGGGCTATGAATTTCACGAATCGCAGATATTCCTGCTGACCGATAACGACCGGCTGTTAATCCTTGATGAAACCGGGGTGACTGCCAATCTGGTGCGCTGTGCGGGGGACAGAAAATGACCCGGGTAGGCACGTGGTTGCGGTATGTGGCGGTTGGCGTCGCGGTGCTGGCCCCAGTCACGGTTCAGGCGCAGGATTGGTGGCAAGGCATCTGGGCCTTTGACCCGGAATGGTGCGCGGCGGCGGACCAGATCGGATCGGTCACGCCCGCGCCGATTGCCATCACCGTGACCGAGGTTCTGGGCTATGAAAACAGCTGTGCAATCACCCACGCGACCGCGCTGGATGGCGTGGCGGCGGCGCATTTGCAGCTGAGGTGCCAGTCCGAGGGTGACACCTATGACGAAGAGCGGTTGGTGATGCGCACCGATGAAACCGGGCTGGCGATCTGGATCTGGTTTGGCTCGTCCGATCCGGTTTTGTTTCAGCGCTGCGAGTAGGGGGGCAGGGGATGCACGGCATGAAGGGGACGAGCGCGGGCGCTATGACACGCGTCGCACCCGGCATTGAAAGCAATTATTGGCGGCACTGCGCACATCCACAAAGGCGATCTCGGGATTGGCCAGCAGCGATGCCGCATAGGCAGGGATCTGCGCAGTGGGGGTCACCTGACCAGTGCCATAGAGTATCCGTTCCTCCGCCGTATAACCCCGGACGATATACTGTGGGGATTGCAAAATTGCCGGTATGTCGGGCGAATGCACCGCTGCCGTGCAGTCATCTGCGCACACAAAGATCGGCCCGGTTTCGGTATAGGAATTCACCCCGACAAACGGGCGATGCGCCAGGATCAGATAGGTTTGCCCTTTGGGGGTGTCCTTTAGACAATGGCGGCAGGGATAGGCATCATCAACCGCCAGATGGGTCTCGACCGGCAGGTCATAGGCATCACGCATATCTGTGCGGATGCGGATCACATCGGCGCTGGGCAGGCCACAAAACTGTATATCCATTCACTTTCTCCTTTTCACATTTCGTGGCACAGACATGCGGGTCGGACGACCCGGAACTTGCGGGAACAGCAACATGAGCAACAAGACAGCAGCAATCATCGGCGGCGGGGTTATCGGCGGCGGTTGGGCGGCGCGATTCCTGATGAACGGCTGGGATGTGCAGGTGTTTGACCCGGACCCTGAGGCCGAGCGCAAGATAGGCGCAGTGCTGGCGGCGGCGCGGCGGTCTTTGCCGGGGCTTAGCGACGTGGGCATGCCGGACGAGGGCGCCCTGACGTTTCACGACACGGTTGCCGGGGCGGTCACTGGCGCGGCGCTGATCGCTGAGGCGGTGCCAGAACGGCTGGACATCAAGCAACGGGTCTACGCCGAGATCGAGGCGGTGAATACCGACGGGCTGATCGCCTCGTCCACGTCTGGCATCATGCCGACGGATTTGCAGGCGGAAATGGTGCACCCCGAACGGCTGATCGTGGCGCATCCGTTTAACCCGGTTTACCTGTTGCCATTGGTCGAGCTGGTGGCAGGCAAGAACACCGCGCCAGAGCATATCGAAAAGGCCAAGGGAATCTATACCAGCTTGGGCATGCACCCCCTGCATTGCCGGGTCGAAATCGAAGGGTTTCTGTCGGACCGTCTGCAAGAGGCGTTGTGGCGCGAAGCGCTGTGGCTGTTGCACGATGGTGTGGCCACTGCCGAGGAACTGGACGCGGCCATCGCCTATGGGCCGGGGTTGCGCTGGGCGCAGATGGGCACGATGCAGACGTTTCATTTGGCGGGGGGCGAAGGCGGGATGCGTGCCATGCTGGCGATGTTTGGCCCTTGTCTGAAATGGCCCTGGACCAAACTGATGGACGTGCCAGAGCTGACGGATGAGTTTGTCGAAAGGGTGGGCGATCAGTGTGATGCGCAGTCTGGCGAATTGACCCCGCGCGATCTGGAACACATCCGCGACAACAACCTGGTGGGGATCATGCGCGCGCTTAAGGCGCAGAACTGGGGTGCCGGCGCGACGCTGTTGGCGCAGGATGGGCGGATGAAGCTGGGCACGGTTCTGGCTGAAAAGGCGGGCGATCTGGCCGATCCGTCGCAGCCGATTGTCACGCTGAACCGCGCGGTGCCGCTGGACTGGGTGGATTATAACGGCCACATGACCGAATCGCGCTATCTGGACGCGTTTGCCAATGCGACGGACCGGTTCATGGAGCTGATCGGTTGTGATTCCGACTATATCGCCGCGTCGGATGGTGGCA
>JBLINN010000336.1:0-4344 GCA_047639325.1 Paracoccaceae bacterium
TTGCGGCGGGTGACGCTTACCTAATTCGGATAGTATTCAATGGATATTCTTGTGTCCGGGCTGTTGCTTGCAGGAACCTACGCGCTGGTCGCGATGGGGTTGAACCTGCAATACGGCGTTGCGCGGATCATGAACCTGGCAAATGGCGAGATGCTGGTGCTTGGCGCGCTGGCGTCATTCTGGATGTTTGTCAGTGCTGAAATCAGCCCTTTGCTGACGATCTTTCTGGTCGCACCGCTGGCATTTGCCGGGAACTGGCTGATCTATCGTTTTTTACTGCGCCCGCTGGTGAGGCGATCCAAGACCCAAGGTCAGCTAGAGGTTGATTCAATTCTGGCGACCTTTGGCATGAGCTTTATTCTGGTTGGGGTGATGCTGTTAATCCACGGCCAGTATTTCACCTATGAATTTCTGACCCAGCCAATCACCATTCTTGGCTCGATCGTCGCACTGAACCGGTTCATTGCATTTCTGATCGCTGTGGCAGTCGGAACTGTCCTGTATCTGTGGCTAAATCACACCCGCTCTGGCGTTGCTGTGCGCGCCGTTGCCGTTAACCCCGAGGCGGCCGGTCTGGTCGGTATCGACGTGGCGAAAATGTCGGCGCTTGCGTTCGCGATTGGCGGGGCGGTGACAGCGGTTGGCGGTACGTTGATTTCAACGTTCCTGACACTTGATGCCTCGATCGGAGTGATCTTTACAATGAAGGCGCTGATCATCGTCATTATGGGTGGCGTCGGTGATATCCGTGGTGCCATCGTTGCCGCCATTATTCTGGGACTTGTGGAAACGGCTGTTGCGACACTGATTGACCCCGGGCTGACACTAGCCGCTGCGTATCTGATCTTTCTGCTTATTCTATTGTTTCGCCCGCAAGGTTTGTTCGGAAGGCGCGCCACATGAAGGGCACCAGTTGGAATGAACTTGGGATAGCCGCTGGTATCGCAATACTGGCGATCTTTGTGCCTCTGGTATTTGACGCCTATTGGCTGTCGGTTTCAGTAACCGCGATGATGTATATTGCCCTTAGCACCAGTTGGGCGCTGTTTTCTGGGCCGACGCATTACATCTCGTTGGCGACGGGGGCGTTTTTCGGCATCGGTGGATATCTGGTCGGCACTGGGATGAGCGATTATGGTCTTAGTTTCTGGTTGATGGCGGCGATTTCGCCGGTTGTCGCCACCATCCTTGCGGCCCTGATTGGGCTGGCAACGCTGCGCCTGTCGGGCGTCTATTTCGTAATTTTCACGCTGGGTTTGTCCGAAATGATCCGCAATCTGGTGAGCTGGGTGCAGAATAACTTTCTTGGCTCGCGCGGCCTGTATGTTCTGACCGATTTCACCGAGGCGCATATCTATTGGATGCTGCTGGGCATTGCGGTCTGCGTGTATCTGTTGGGGTGGCTGGTCAACCGTTCGCGGCTTGGATTTGCGCTGCGTATCATTGGCAACGATGAAACCGTGGCCAAACACGTGGGCATCAACACGGCGATGTCCAAGGTTATCCTGTTCATGACAACCGGCTTTTTCGCCGCCCTTGTTGGGGCAGTGATCGCGCCGCGCTATACCTATATTGAGCCCAATCAGGTGTTTTCACCAGAGCTGAGCTTTCTGGTCGTTATCATGGCCTTGCTGGGTGGTTCCGGTCGGCTGTGGGGACCTTTGGTCGGGGTTATTCCATTTACGCTGGTCTGGGAATTTATCTCGATCAAGGCGCCCAATTCCACCACTTTGTTTCTTGGACTGGTATTCCTGTTGATCGTTTACGCGCTGCCGCACGGGTTTGTCGGGCGCATCGAGCAACTTGGCAGAACACTTCGGGAAAGGAGTTACTGATGCGCAGCACCGGTTCTGTCCTTTCGGTCAACGGCGTCACCAAACGGTTTGGTGGTCTGGTTGCGGTTGATAACATAAGCTTTGATGTCACTGAGCACGAGGTCATGGGCATTATCGGCCCAAATGGGTCTGGCAAGACCACGATGATGAACATGATTTCGGGTGTGTTCAGGCCAAGCCACGGCATGATTTCGGTGAAGGGCGCGCGGATTTCTGATTTGCCGGCACAGGAACTGGCGCGACGCGGGGTTGGGCGTACGTTTCAACTGGTCCGGTTGCTTCCGTCGCTAAGCGTTCTGGAAAACGTGATTGCAGGCGCTGCATTTGGTCATCGTAAACGCTGGGGGCGCGAGGCCGAAGATCAGGCCCACCGCATGCTGGAACGCGTGGGGCTTGAGGCGATGGCCTTCGCGCCGATTTCTTCGCTAACCTATATTGATCAAAAAAGACTGGAGCTGGCGCGCGTGTTGGCGGGCGAACCGGAAATCCTGTTGTTGGACGAATGGCTGGCCGGGCTAAACCCAACCGAATTGGAAACCGGGATCGAGTTGATCCGCGACCTACGGAAAGAAGGGCGCACCATCATTCTGGTGGAGCATGTGATGGACGCCATACGCTCGCTTTGTGACAGGTGTGTTGTGATGTCGTCGGGTGCGAAAATCGCCGAAGGCATCCCCCAAGATGTATTGTCAGACCGCGAAGTTATCCGGGCCTATCTGGGGGATGACGATGCTTGAGGTTCGCAATCTGTCAGTGAACTACGGCCAGCATCGCGCCTTGGATGACGTTTCTGTGCGCGTGGACACCGGTGAAATTGTTGTGATTTTGGGGGCGAATGGTGCGGGGAAAAGCACCCTTTTGCGCGCTATTGGCGGGATATGTGACGGCCACAGCGGTGGCATCGTTGAGATGGATCGCCACCCGATCCTAGGGCTTACGGCCGACCAGATCGTGGATTGCGGTATCGCGCTGGTGCCCGAGGGGCGCGGCATTTTCGGTGATCTGAGCGTCGCCGAAAACCTGCGGTTGGGGGCGTATTCCCAACGGGCACGTAACGACGAGGCAGTGAATTTTGATCGGGTTATGAATCTGTTCCCCAAGCTTGGCGAACGCAAAGGCCAGATCGCCCGCACCATGTCTGGTGGAGAACAACAGATGGTTGCGATTGGGCGTGCCATGATGTCGAACCCCAAAATTCTGATGCTTGATGAACCCTCGCTGGGGTTGTCGCCGTTGCTGTGCAAAGAGCTGTTCGCCAATCTGTCTGAGGTTCGAAAATCTGGCATTGGAATTTTGCTGGTCGAACAAAACGCCAGGCAAAGTCTTGCCATCGCCGACCGCGGTTATTTGTTGGAAAATGCACATATCATTCACGAGGATCGCGCCGCGAACCTGATGAATGATCCGGCGGTCCAAAAGGCCTATCTGGGCGCGGGTGCGGCAAAGACTGCTGTCCTATCGGTTCCTGTTACGGCGACTGACGGTCCCTCGCCCAGCGATATTGCGGCGCAGGCGATGGCAGCATTCAACAAAATCCCACCCGAGCCTGCAACTGCACAACCGGCAGCGCTATTGCCCAGAAGACCCGTGGATGTTGGCGGCCCGGCATTGCGGCGCAGCGCCGATGAACTGGCGGGGATGTCCATAGATGCCCTGGTGCAAAGCGCCAGCAGCCAGGCCAGCAAAGGTCGGGAACCGCTGGTGGATACGCCGCGGCAGACCCGCGAAAAGGTGTATGTCGCCCCGCCGCCTGCGCCCATGCCGCACCAGAAATCCCGCGTGGATGCGCCGCGATCAATACCCACGACACAAAATACAACCAGTCACGACGACCGGTTGCGGGCCGCACTTGACGATATTGAACGCGCCGCCGCGCGCGCCAGAAACAGCGCACGCCCGCGCACGCGGCGCTAGGGGCCAAGGTGGAAAAGGAGGACGGACATGTTGGATAAAATCGCAACCGGGCCGCAGATCAAAGGCATGTATATCGGCGGGCGCTGGGCGTCTGGCACCGGTACATTTGCCGATATCAATCCATCTGACGATACCGAGTGGGCAAAAATTCCGGACGCCGGGCGCGTCGAAACGCGGGTCGCCATTGAGGCCGCACAAGCCGCGTTTGTCGAGTGGAGTGAGCTGCCTTTCACTCACCGCGCGCGCTTTATGCTGAAGGTCGCCAATGTATGGGAGAAACGCATACCGGATTTTGTGGCTGCCATGCAAAACGAAGGCGGCGGCTGGGTCGGAAAGGGCGGGTTTGAAGGCGGATATGTCACCGAAGTATTCCGCGCCGCTGCGGCGGCGACCTACGGTCCAATCGGCGAAGTTTTGCCATCTGAACATGGCAAAGTGTCGACCGCTGTTCGCTATCCGATGGGCGTGGTCGCGGTCATCAGCCCGTGGAACTTTCCGGCTATTCTGTCGTCGCGCGGTTTTGCCTTTCCGATGGCCGCAGGCAACACAATTGTTCTGAAACCATCCGAGGACACGCCCTATACCGGCGGTCTGA
>JBLINN010000337.1:0-4321 GCA_047639325.1 Paracoccaceae bacterium
TAATGCGCCGATCAGCGCAATCTGGGTATCGGCGGGCATCCGCGCGATCTCGTCCAGAAACAGCGCGCCGCCTTTGGCAGCTGCCATCGCCTGACCCAATGCGGCCCGGTCCAGCCCTTCGGCGGCGCGCTTTTCAAACGGGCCATGGGCGCGCGGGGAACACAGGTGGATCACCTCGGCAATCTTGGAAATGCCGCTGCCCGGTGGCCCGGTCACCAACACTTCGGTATCCATCTGCGCCACCCGCCGCACCCGGGCGCGCAGCCCTTCGGCCAGGTCAGACAGGCCAAAAACCAGCCGCGCCGCCGGGTCGCCCATCTGCGCCCGTGCCGCTTCGCCCCGGGCGCTGAGCACGGCGTGCCGGACCTCTAGCGCGCGGGTCAGGACCGCCACCAGATCCGCAGGCGCACAGGGCTTTTCCAGGAAATCAAACGCGCCCTGTTCCATCGCCGACACCGCCATCGGAATGTCGCCTTCGCCGGTCAACAAAACCACCGGCAGGTCGGCGTCCACCTCGCGCGCATAGGTCAGCAGGTGAAACCCGTCACGCCCCGGCATCCGGATGTCAGACAGGATAACGCCGGGAAAATCCCAGGTGATATGGTCCTTGGCCGCCACAAAAGACGCCGCCGGTATCGCCTGCATCCCCGCCAGATCCAGCGTTTGCGCCAGCGCGTCGCGCACAGCGGCATCATCATCGACCAAAAGCACCGGGATATTCATGCCGCCTGCTCCTCGCGCCAGCGTTCCAGTTGCACCGTAAACAACGCGCCACCCCCCGGCGCATTGCCGCCGCGAATATCACCGCCAAAGCTTTGCACTATACCGTAAGAAATCGACAGGCCCAGCCCCATGCCTTCGGACGCGCCCACCTCTTTGGTGGAATAAAACGGTTCAAACACCTTATCCGGCATGTCTATCCCCGGCCCGGTATCGCCCACGGTCACGGTCAGCGCCTGTGCATTGCTAATCGTCACGGTCAGGGTTTTCTCGTCGCTTTCGGCCATCGCATCCACCGCATTGGTCACCAGATTGACAAACACCTGCCCCAGCCGCACCTCGCCGCCGCGCACCCAGATTGCTTGCGGCGGTGGGTCATATATCAGCGTCACCCGTTCCTGGTGCAACCGCCCGCCGGTCAGTTCCAGCACCGATTGCAGCACCTCAACCACGTCGACCCGCCCGGCATCTTCGCTTTCTTGCCGCGCAAAGGCGCGCAGGTTCTTGATGATCCGCCCCATGCGCCGCGCTAGTTCGGAAATCCGGGTCAGGTTATCACCTGCCACGTCAACCCGGCCGCGTTGCAGATATTGCGCGCCGTTTTCGGCAAAGGAGCGGATCGCCATCAGCGGCTGGTTCAATTCGTGGCTGATGCCGGCGCTCATCTGGCCCAGCGCGCTCAGCTTGCCTGCCTGTACCAGATCGGCCTGCGCCTGTTTCAACGCGGCTTCGGCCTCTTGCCGTTCGGACACTTCGCGCCGCAATTGGGTGTTGCTGGCCGACAGCGCGCGGGTGCGCTGCGCAACCCGGCTTTCCAGCACAACATTGGCCAGCGCCAGCGCGCGTCGCCGTTCGGTCGCCAGAAACAGCAGGGCGCCAAAGGCCAGGCAGATCGCCGCCACCGCAAAGGTCTGCAACCCCGCCAGCCGCCGCGCAGGGGCCACATCCACCAACACCTCACCGTTCAGGTCAATCACCGGCAGCGCACGTCCCAGATGCAGGGCACGGCGTGGCAGGTAAGGCCCCCAGGCCATGTTCCAAATCTCGTGATCCCCGGTTATTCCGGCGCTGAAAGGCGGCTGGGTGCCATCTTTCGACACCAATCCGGGCGTATCTGCCGGGCGGGTTCTGAACAACAATTCGGACCGGTTCGAGATAAACACCTCGCCCGCTGCATCAGTGAAAAACACCGCAGGTGTGCTGCCGCGCCAGTCCCATTCCACGTCCTCGACATCGGCCACCACAACCACCGCGCCGCGCACCTGACCATCCGGGGCAAAGGCGGGGGCGGCGTAATAATACGCGCGCCGGTTCAAGGGCTGCAACACCCCGTGATCGCGCCCCAATGCCCCCTGCATCGCCCTACGGAAATAGGCGGTTTGGCCCAGATCCTGCCCTGGCAACCCTTGCGCGGCCACCAAAACCGCGCCGCTGGTATCGGCATAGATCACGTCCAAAGCGGCGGTTTTATCCATCACTTCCAGCAACAGCGCCTTGGCCCGGGTTCGCTGATCAGGGTCGCGCAATCCTTCCAGCCCAGGATGACCTGCCATCAGCACAGCAAGTTCCTGATAGACCTGCAACTGGGTGCTCAACCGGTCACTGGCCAGGTCCAGATCGGCCTCGGCCCGCTGCGCCACCTGATCCAGCGCCTGACGATAGCTGTAATGCCAGACAACGCCCGACAGGGCCGCCACCGCCAGCAGGAATGCCAGCACGATGGATCGGCGCTGTGGTCTGGGGGCAAGGCGAGGCTGCGTCATGGCTGCCAATCTAGCAAACTGGGGCTTGCATTGACCAGAGCGCTTGGCAAAGCTGCGGGGCAATGATCACCCTGCATCAATCCCCCACCGATCCCGGCTTTGTCCAGAACCCCTATCCGTTCTATGCCGCCGCCCGCGCCCAAGGTCCGCTGCATGTCTGGGCCGATTACGCCATGCCTGCGGCCTTTAGCCATGGCTTGGTGCGCGACCTGCTGCGCGACCGCCGCTTTGGCCGGGAAATTCCGGCTGAACTGGCAGGGCCTGTCGCGCCGCATCTGGCGCCGTTCATGGCGGTCGAGGCGCATTCGCTGCTAGATGCAGAACCACCCCGCCACACCCGCCTGCGGTCGCTGATCCTGCGCGCCTTTACCTCGCGCCAGATCGCGGCACTGGCACCGCAGATCGAGACCCTGTGTCACCAGTTGATCGACAGCTTCCCGTCTGGCCCGTTCGACCTGTTGGATGCCTATTGCACCCAAGTGCCGGTGATCACCATCGCCCGCTTGCTGGGCGTGCCCACGGATATGGCACCGCATTTGCTGGACTGGTCGCACCGGATGGTGGCGATGTATCAGGCCAGCCGCACCCGCGCCACCGAAGACGCCGCCGCCAGCGCTGCGCAAGATTTCAGCACCTTCCTGCGCCGCTATGTCGATATCCGCCGAACGTCTCCTGGCGATGACCTGATCACTCGGCTGATCACCGCCGAAGAACAGGGCGAAGAACAGGGCGACCGCCTCAGCACGGACGAGCTGATCGCCACTTGCATCCTGCTGCTGAATGCCGGGCACGAGGCCACGGTGCATGCGCTGGGAAACGGCATCAAAACCCTGCTGCAAACCCCGGTCCCGGCATCCTGCCTGACCCCGCCGCATATCGACACCACCATCGAGGAACTACTGCGCTACGACCCGCCGCTGCATATGTTCACCCGCTATGCCTATGAACCCGCCACCCTGCATGGCCACACATTTCAACGCGGCGATCAGGTCGCCCTGCTGCTGGGCGCGGCCAACCGCGATCCCACCGAATGGCCGAACCCGGATCAATTCGACCCAACCCGCCCGATCCGCACCAACACCAGCTTTGGCGGCGGGCTACATTTCTGCGTCGGCGCGCCACTGGCCCGATTGGAAATGCAAATCGCCCTGCCCATCCTGTTCGCCCGCTGCCCACACCTGTCCCTGGCAGAGCCGCCACAATACGACGACAGCTACCACTTCCACAGCCTCGCCGCCCTAAGCGTCACGGTGTGAGTCGCGCCCGGGTCAAGGATGGCCGCAAGCTACCACCGCCAGTCGGGCGCAGTTCCTTGACGCGGGCGCGACTCACACAACACACTGGATCAGGCGCGTTTAGGGAAAACCTGTCCCTAAACCGCCTCTCAGCAGGGCCCCCAAAACCCCGCCACAAACACAAACCCAACACCCGAAACGTCACCTCTCCCCAAACTGAAATCGGCGCGCGGTAGCGCTCCTTTGGATTACGCCCCCCAGATCAGCTCCAGATCAGCCCAAAGGCAGCATCGTGGTCGACTTGATCTCTTCCATCGACAACAACGCCGTCACGTTATGCACTCGCACCTCGGATATCAGCGCCTGATAAAACACATCATAGGCGCGCGCATTCTTCACCCGCACCTTCAGGATATAGTCGACATCCCCCGCCAACCGATGCGCCTCTTGCACCTCCGCGCGGTCGCGCAGCGCCTTCAGAAACCGCGCCTGCCAGTCGGCCTCATGCTCTGACGTGCGGATCAGCACAAAGAAACAGGCCTCGAACCCCAGCGCCTCGGCGTCCAATACCACCGTCTGTTGGCCGATCACCCCGCCCTCGCG
>JBLINN010000338.1:0-4296 GCA_047639325.1 Paracoccaceae bacterium
CTGACCGCCGATGCGATCGACGCCTACTGCAAATCCAGCGATGATCTGGCGCCCTACAAACGTCCCAAGAAATACGTTTTCATGGACGCCTTGCCCACCAATCCCAGCGGCAAAGTGCTTAAACGCGAACTGCTCGCCGCAGCTTCCTGAAGGAATACCCACATGACCGACAAGCTTCTTTACGATCAGGATGGTCACATTGTCACTGTCACCTTTAACATGCCCGAAACACGCAACGCGTTGACCGATCAGGACCTGTGCGCCGATATCGTCGCGGCCATGCAGCGGATCAACGCCGACCATTCAGTGCGGTGCGCCATCGTCACCGGAGCGGGCAAGGCATTTTCCTCGGGCGGAAACCTCAAGCACATGAAAGAAAAATCGTCGATTTTTGGCGGCGACGCTATAGCGGCCAAGGACGGGTACCGAAACGGCATCCAACGGGTCGCGCGGGCCATGTGGGAATGCGAAGTGCCCCTAATCGCCGCTGTCAACGGCCCGGCCTACGGCGCGGGGTGTGACACCACCTGCCTGTGCGACATTCGCATCGCATCGACCAGTGCCACATTTGCGGAGAATTTTGCGCGGGTGGGGCTGATATCAGGCGATGGCGGGGCCTGGCTGCTGCCACGCCAGATTGGGTTGAGCCGCGCTGCAGAGATGACGTTTACCGGCGATCCGATCGACGCCGAAACCGCGCTGGCCTGGGGGCTAGTGTCAAAGGTCGTGGCGCCCGAAGACCTGATCGCCGAAGCGCAGGCTCTGGCACACAGCATCGTGGTGAACCCACCCCGCCACCTGCGTATGGCCAAACGGCTATTGCGCGAGGGGATGAACACGCGGCTGGACTCGCTGTTGGAACTTGCCGCCGCATATCAGGGCGCGTGCCATCAGACCGAAGACCACATGGAAGCGGTCGAGGCCCTTTTGGACAAACGACAGCCAGTCTTTACCGGCAAGTAGCCGCGTCCTCGCCTGATGGAGCTGCCCCATGACCCATGCCTTCAATGATTTTGTCCATAATCTGAGCTACGGCGACCTGCCCGAGCCCGTCCGCGATTTTGCCCGACGCTGGCTGCTCGACCTGATCGGCGTGGCCGCCGGCGGGGTGCAGACAGATCTGTCGCGCATCATCCGCAACCACGCGGCTCGGCAGTTCGGGGCCGGGGCAGCGCCCGCCCTGATGCTTTTTGACGGTCGGCCTGTCAGCCCGGCAGGCGCGGCGCTGGCTGGGGGCATGACAATCGACGCGTTGGATGGGCATGATGGCCATAAGCTGACCAAAGGCCACGTCGGTTGCGGAGTCCTTCCGGCACTGCTGGCCCTGTGCCAGGCCGAGAAAAGCGAAGCGGGCGACGATTTCCTGACGGCCCTGGTCATCGGGTACGAGATCGGGACGCGGGCCGGCATTTCGCTGCACCGGACCGCCACCGACTATCATACCTCAGGGGCGTGGATCGCCGTCACCTGCGCCGCCCTTGGCGCGCGGATTCTGGGCCTTGATGCCGCCCGCACGCGCGAAGCCATCGGCATCGCAGAGTATCACGGACCGCGCAGCCAGATGATGCGCTGCGTCGATGCACCGACCATGATCAAGGACGGATCGGGCTGGGGGGCCATGACGGGGGTTTCAGCGGCCTACCTTGCCGCCGATGGCTTTACCGGCGCGCCCGCCATCACGGTCGAGGCAACAGAAGTCGCTGACCTGTGGTCCGACCTCGGCAGCACCTGGCGCATCCTTGAGCAGTATTTCAAACCCTACCCGGTCTGCCGCTGGGCGCAGCCGCCACTGCTGGCAACGCTGCGCCTGCGCGATGCCCATGGCATCACTTCGCCGCAGGTCGAGCGCATCGAGATCACGACGTTTCATCAATCGCTTCGCCTTGCCACACGACGCCCGAAAACCACCGAAGAGGCACAGTATTCAACGTCTTTCCCCACCGCTGTCGCCATGGTGCGCGGTCGCGTCGACCCCGAGGATGTCGCATCGCATAACCTGAGTGACCCTGAGATTTTGCGCCTGTCGGACAGCATGGTGATCGTCGAATCCGAAGACTACAACGCGGCCTTTCCCGCAAACCGGATCGCACACGCCACCTTGGTTCTGAAAGACGGGCGGCGGCTTACATCGCCGCCCACAGAGGCGACCGGTGACCCGGAAAACCCTGTTTCAATGGCGCAAGTCCAACGCAAATACAAAGCCTACGCCAACCCGGTACTGGGCGTCGACCGCGCCGCTCGGATCGAGGTGGCAATCGCTGGGCTGGCAACTTCCGGGATCGATACTCTGGCGAAATCCGTAACCGACCCGGTATCTGACCCCGGCAGCAATCACGCCTCGCCTCCGGTGGGGCGGGCCCAAGCCGACAAGGCCGATGCGTCACCTCGAACCGCAACGGAAAACCGCAGTTCTGGCCCAGAATCTACAATGGAGAGCCAAAATGTCGAACACCCAAGCCCCGGTTCTGCTTGAGCGTGAAGGAAGCCTTGCGATCCTGACCCTCAACCGGCCGGATCAACACAATTCGGTCAATGTCGAAATGGCCAACGCACTGCGCTCGGCGATTGCAGAGGTCGAGGTGGACACAAGCGTGCGCGTCGTCATCTTGGCGGGGGCGGGAAAATCCTTTTGTGCGGGGATGGACCTTGGCGCGTTTCTTGATGGTCACGGCAATGAAATCCTGTTTGGTGAAAACCGCTTTGCCGGGTTTGTCGATGCTCCCCGCACCAAGCCAATAATTGCCGCCATCGAGGGCGCCGCACTGGCAGGTGGCTGCGAGATCGCGCTCGCCTGTGACATGATCGTAGCCAGTGAGACCGCCACGTTCGGTTTGCCTGAAGTTGGTGTTGGTATCTTCCCGGTTGCTGGCGGCGCTTTTCGTTTGGCCAGCAAAATCCCCCCGGCCAAAGCACTCGAACTTGTCCTGACGGGCGATCGAATTTCGGCCCGCGAGGCCAATGGGCTGGGTTTGCTCAACAGCCTCACGGCGCCGGGTGAGGCATTGCAGGAGGCCCGGGAATTGGCGAGTCGCATTTTGCGCAACGCGCCGGTTGCGGTTCACGCTGCGCTTGCCGTGGCGCGTCAGCTGGCCATTCAGAACGAAAAGCAACTGTGGCAATTAAGCGAGGGCTGGTGGGAGACGGTGATCGCATCGCCAGATGCTTTGGAAGGACCACAAGCTTTTAAGGAAAAACGCGTTCCAAACTGGAATACTCAGCAATCCGAGTCCACTCGACTTTGATCAGCGGCAGCGCCATATTTTCCAGCCTGTCTCAAACTTGACCGTAATCTGGTTGACCCACTGAACTCGTGCGCCACCGGCTGTCTCAATTATTTTCAGACGTCTGCATTCGCGAGCAGTTATCAGTAATATTTGCAGCTGTTACGAAAGTCGGATTCGCCCTCCGTGCCGTGTGTGTCATTGGATCTTAGGAAACCGTGCAGTCGCAGCGAACGGCAGCATTGTCCGCACACCGACGTTTTAGCCGACAAAAAATGCTGCGCCATGCACGAATGGCCGCAATGCGAAAGCTGCACCGCAGCGTTGTATGGAACGGCCAAAATCCGGTTAGGGCCGTTCATGTTGGTCGGGGCGAGATCGTTTGGCAGGATCGCTGCGATGCGGCTAACGGCAGCAAGGAGCCCAGAGCGGCCGGATTGAAATCGCACCCTTCGCTCATGCAGGAAAAAAGTCGCCGCAATTCAGCCGCAAATTATGCTGCGCCGCAGCCAAGAAAACGGTCATTGGTTTCGACCGCAATGAGTTTCATAGCCCCTATGTCTGTTCGAACGTTCCCAGAGATACAGTTCAAGGATTTAGATCGAGCGTCTCACGCATGTCCGCAACCGTGGTCAACATGCTGGAGTCATCGATTCTAACAAATCCTGCAGCCGACTGATCGAAATCCATGATCAAAGAGAAAGTCGCGGCTACAACAAAAGCATGCACCCCAAGCAGTAATGTAGGAGGTTTTTCACGCTGGCCTAAGCTGAACGCTATCAGGTAGAAGGCAGAAACGGCCAGTCCAACCGCAAATAGGATTACGATAAATGGCATTCGCTCTGTCCCCACCGCAACGCGAATGGTGTGTATGTCAAGCAGTTCATTTATGGCACCCAGTAGAAAAGTTTTCTCTGCAGGGCTCAAATGTTCTTGGGAAAACCCTAGCGCCAACGGCCATAGCACTGCCTGTGCTTCGAGCGAAGCTTGCAGTTGCCTATCAAGGCCTACAGTGCCGCTCTCGTCAAGTTGGAAAATACGTGTTCCGGCGTATTCCAGAATAGCAGACTGAAGG
>JBLINN010000339.1:0-4292 GCA_047639325.1 Paracoccaceae bacterium
GCAATCCGCAACGCCAACCGCTGCGCCACCTCGCCCTTACCCATACGCGGCCACTCCTCAGCCCCGTCATCGGATATCAGAACCACCGCATTCTCGGCCCCGCCCATGATCCCCGTCGCCGGGCTGACATCATTGGCCACAATCCAGTCACACCCCTTGCGCAACCGCTTGGCCGTTGCATTGGCCACCACATCATCAGTTTCCGCGGCAAATCCAACCACCAATTCGGGCCGCCCCGCGTCCATCTGCGCCACCCGCGCCAGAATATCCGGGTTCTCGGCAAACGCCAACACTGGCAGACCGTCCTTGCTTTTCTTCAACTTTCGATCCGACGCGCTGGCCACCCGCCAATCGGCTACGGCGGCGGCAAACACCCCGGCATCCACCGGCAAGGCCGCCTCAACCGCATCCGACATCTGCTGCGCCGTCTCAACCGCCACCACGTTCACCCCCGCAGGCGCAGGCACCTCGGCAGGCCCGGTAACAAACACCACCTCGGCCCCCATCCCAGCCAGTGCCGCCGCAATCGCAGACCCTTGCGCGCCCGAGGACCGATTGGCGATATAGCGCACCGGGTCAATCGGTTCGTGCGTCGGCCCCGATGTCACCAAAATCCGCTTACCCTTTAGCGGCCCATCGCCCAGCGCCGCCTCAATCGCCGCCACAATCTCCAAAGGTTCCGCCATCCGTCCCGGCCCAAACTCGCCGCAGGCCATGTCGCCCTCGTTCGGGCCAACAAAACCAATGCCGTCCGCCGCCAATTGCGCCCGGTTGCGCTGAGTTGCGGCGTGCTGCCACATACGCACATTCATCGCAGGCGCGATCAGCACCGGCGTGTCAGTCGCCATCAACACCGTCGACGCCAGATCATTCGCCAGCCCCGTCGCCATCTTGCCCATCAAATCCGCCGTGGCAGGTGCCACCACCACCAGATCAGCACTGCGCGACAGTTGGATATGACCCATCTCGGCCTCGTCCGTCAGATCAAACAGATCGCGGTAAACCGGGCTACCCGCCAGCGCCGACACCGACAAAGGCGTAACAAACTCCGCCCCCGCACGGGTCAGCACCGGGGTCACATCCGCGCCACGTTTTTGCAACTGACGGATCAGATCCAGCGACTTATACGCCGCGATTCCGCCGCCAATGATCAGCAATATGCGTTTAGAAGTCAGCATTTAGCCCGCCCCAGCCTGAAACGACACGACCATAGGCGCGCACGCACCGATCTGCCAGCGTTTAGTTGCGGCCTAGTCCGCCTTTTGAAACGCCAGACACGGGTCGGGACGATCCACCGCCGGGCTGTCCAACACCGCATCATAGCTGCCCGTAATTTGCCCGGCCTCTGATTGCCCCAACACAAACACTCGCAGCTCTGGGCGAACCCGCGCCAGATAGATAACAATGCCCCGATCCCGACGCGCATGACCATTACCGGTGATCACCACAACTGGCCCGCCAACCTGATCCAGCGCCGCCACCACCTGCCGCGCCAGAACTGCGTCGCGCAGGCGCTGAATATCCACCAACAGCGGCAGCTTATCGACCGGCATCGCCCCGCAATGGGCATCCTGCTGATCCGCCTCGCGCGCCGCTTGGCTGGCCATTGGCAACCCGGTGGTCAGCCCATACGCCGCCGCCCCGGCCCCAAAACTGGCCTCCAATCCGTCGCGCGCCACCGAAAACGCCGCCTTGCGCGGCACCTGCCCGCCAAAATGGCGCGCCCCGGACCCGGCGGCAAAAACCGGAGAATACATCTCGAACGACGGCCACCCGGACGCCCCCCAGTCCAGCGCCTTTTCCAGCGCATCCGCCTGCGAAACATCCATCCCGGCAATCCCGGTCGCTGCCTCGGGTGTCAGCATTTCCCACACCACAGCGAAGGGAGACAGCATACGCACCACCTCGGCCTGCCGCACATGATGGCCTGGGTTATCGTGCACCTCGCCGACAATCACCACATCCGCGTGCGCCATATCCGCCAGGACACCCTCAGGCACCGGCCCTGCGACAGCCGAAACCGCGCACAGCACCCACACAGGTCACTAACCTCACCAGTCTCATAACAGAAACTGATGCACCTCATGCGACCGCGCTTCAAGCCGCTTTCGCAGCTTTTGAAACGCCGCCGCCTCCAATTGGCGCACCCGCTCTTTCGACAGCCCCAGCTCTCGTCCCAGACTTTCCAACGTCCGTGGCTGATCGCGCAGCTTGCGCTCGCGCACAATCAGCTGTTCGCGTGGCTTCAGAGTTTCCATCGCCTCCAGCAACCAGGCGCGCACTTGTTCGGTGTCGTGCTGGTCCTGCACCAGTTCCGCCGCCTGTGCGCTGTCATCTTCCAGCGCCTCGATCCACTCGCGCCCCTCATCCTCGGTTGACTGCGTGGCGTTCAGCGAAAAATCCGATCCCGCCAGCCGCCCCTCCATCATCTCGACATCGCGCAGCGGCACGCCGATTTCTGTGGCAATCAATTGCCGCCGCTGAAACCCGTCCAGCTCCATGCCTTGCGATTCGGCCTCGCGTTCCAGCGCGGCCTGCACCCGGCGCATGTTGAAAAACAGCGATTTTTGCGACGACGTCGACCCAGTGCGCACCATCGACCAGTTGCGCATCACGTAATCCTGAATGCTGGCCTTGATCCACCACACCGCATAGGTGGAAAACCGCACGCCGCGATCCGGATCAAACTTGTCCGCCGCCTTCATCAGGCCCAAACCCGCCTCTTGAATCAGGTCATTCATCGGCGCGCCATAGCGTTTGTACTTGGACGCCTGCGAAATCGCCAAACGCATATAGGCGTTGATCAAACGATGCAGCGAGGCCTCGTCCTGATCGTCCCGCCAGGCCCGCGCCAAACGCTGCTCGGTCTCGGCGTCCAGCATTTCGGCCTTCATCGCGCGCCGCGGCAGTATCCTGTCGTTGTTGATGTCCAGTGCCATATCATCCCCCGAATAGTCGCAGCAGTCGCGCCTTGTTTTGCG
Source organism: Paracoccaceae bacterium (assembly GCA_047639325.1). Taxonomy (GTDB): domain Bacteria; phylum Pseudomonadota; class Alphaproteobacteria; order Rhodobacterales; family Rhodobacteraceae; genus NVQY01. The sequence goes on from JBLINN010000339.1 coordinate 2,982, forward strand.
CCTTTTGAATGGGTTACGCACAAGGGCGGCGATCAGATCACTAAAAGGGTATTAAAAGTGTTTCCCAGAGTCATGTTCATTGTTGGCGGCGCGGCCTCGGGCAAGTCATCCTGGGCCGAAGATTTGGTCCTTAAGCGTGGGGTTCCAAAGACTTACCTTGCCACATCACAAATACTTGATGACGAAATCCAAACCAAAGTTGACCGCCACAAGGCCCAGCGCGGCACTGGCTGGGCAATTGTCGAGTCGCCCCTGCACCTGGCCCCAACCCTAGCCGAGCTGCCCGCAGGGCATATATGCCTGATCGACTGTGCCACCATGTGGCTTAGCAATCACCTGCTGGCAGGCAGCGATCTGGCCGCCCAACAGGCCGATCTGCTGACCGCCATCAACACCTGCGCCGCCGATCTGGTGATTGTCTCAAACGAGGTCGGCCAGGGTATCGTCCCCGACAACGCGCTGGCCCGGCAATTCCGCGAGGCACAGGGCCGCCTGAACATCGCCCTCGCCGCCCAAGCCGATCTGGTGGTGCAGATCACCGTCGGCCTGCCGAACGTCCTGAAAGGCCAATTGCCATGACCCGCCTGCATCTGGTCCGCCACGGGCCAACCCATGCCAAAACCATGGTTGGCTGGTCCGACCTGCCCGCCGACCTTAGCGATACCGCCGCCCTCGCCCGCCTGTCCGACTACCTGCCGCAAGATGCCACAGTGGTATCTTCGGACCTCAGCCGCGCCGCCGCCACTGCCGATGCCATCCAAGGCCCGCGCGCCCGGCTGCCGCACCACCCCGCCCTGCGCGAAATCCACTTTGGCGCGTGGGAACTACGCAGTTTCCGCGAAATAGAATCCGAAGACCCCGACCACATCCGCGCCTATTGGGAAACCCCCGGCGATATCGCCCCCCCTGGCGGCGAAAGCTGGCATCAGGTCTGCGCCCGTGTCGATACCGCCATCGACACGCTGATCGCCAACCACCCCGGCAGCGACCTTATTATCGTGGCCCATTTCGGCGTGATCCTGACGCAAATACAACGCGCCGAAAACCTCAGCGCCGACGCGGTCTTTGGCCACAAAATCGACAACCTCTCGGTCACCGAACTGACCCGCCTGCCGGAGGACTGGCACACCGGGCGGATCAATCACCAACCGTGATGCCCCCGCTCACAAATCATTAATTTACCCCCACGCCCAACCTCGTCTAGGGTCAGGACCCATTGATATTGTGATGGAAGTCTGAATCACTGTTCCCAAACAGGAGCAATGATATGAGTGATCTTTTCTGGCTGACAGACGCCCAGATGTCCCGCCT
>JBLINN010000340.1:0-4290 GCA_047639325.1 Paracoccaceae bacterium
CAAGAAAAAGCACAAGATCGGGGTTTGACGCGGGCGGGGTTACCGCAGCAGGCGCGCGGCGCGTCCTCCCCGTCGTTTGGCCAGGCGCGGGGCGCGGGCGGGCAGGGCGGCGATGATTTCGGCGCGCTCGGTGGCGTCCATCTTTTGCCAGCGGGTGATTTCGTCGATGGTGCGCAAACAGCCGGTACAGATGCGTTCTGCCGGGTGCACCACGCAGATTTGCACGCAAGGTGATGCGATGAGCGATTCGGTCGCGGCGGGCGCGTCGATCACGGGGCGGTCAAAGCTTTCGTCATTCATGGTCAGGTTCCGTACGGATATGGCGCAGCCGGTCCAGCGCCCCTTGCAGAATATACCCGGCAGCGACGTGATCTATGACCTCGGCGCGACGTTTTCGTGTCGTATCCGCCTCTAACAGCGCCTTTTCTGCCGCAACAGTCGACAGACGCTCGTCCCAGAAGCCAATCGGCAGGTCGGTCAGCCGACTTAGGTTGCGGGCAAAAGCGCGGGTGGACTGACAACGCGGCCCTTCGGTGCCGTCCATATTGCGCGGCAGGCCCAGGACAATCGCGCCGATGCGGCGCTTGGTCAGGATCTGCATCAGCTGGTCGGCATCCACGGTGAATTTGCTGCGCCGAATGGTTTCCAGTGGGCTGGCGACGGCGGCCGTGGAATCAGACACTGCCACGCCAATGGTCTTGGTGCCCAGATCCAACCCCGCCAGCGCCCGCATCGGCAGCAACTGGGCGGCAAAGGCGTCAAACGGGTCGTGGATCACGGGGTTAGCCCGGCTTGGCGGGCAGCGGCGGCGATGGCCGCCAGCGCTGCATCATCCCCGGCAAACACCGTCTGCGCCTCGTTGTGGATGGCACGGGCACGGTCGGCCTCGCCCAGTATGCCCAAAGCGCCGATCAGCCGGGCCCATTCTGCCGGGCTGCCGCCTTCGCTGGCCAGCCGCTCTGACAGGCGGTCCACCATAGAGCGCACCATCTGCGCCTGGTCTTCGGCGCTCATCCCGGCGGCGGCTTCGACATCGTCGGCAGTGGGGCCTGCCAGGGCATCGGGCGCCGCAGGTGCAGGGGGCAGCGTGTATTCCACCCCGGCACGCCAGGCCATTTCCTCGATCTGGCCGCGGATCGGCACCAGCCATGGCGCATCCGGCAGTGAGGTCTGCAATGTCTGATCCCACAGGCGAAACGCCATATCCGGCCGCCCGGTCTGGGCCAGCATCACCCCCCAATAATACCGCGCCGGTCCCAAGCTCGGGTCGCGTTCCAGCGCCATACGCAGGGCGGTTTCCGCCTCGGGCGCGACATACCCACCTGCCGCCAGAATCAGCAGCTCTGCCAGCTCGCCATATTGCGTCGCCCCGGCCTGAGCGCCCATAATCGCGATCACCTGCGCCTGTGCCTGATGCGCCGCCGCCATATTGCCGCTTTGCGCCTCGTGCCGCGCCAACAGCGCCTGACCCTGCATATCGCCCGGGCGTTTGGCCACGGTGGCGCGCAGCTGGTCGATCAACGCCTGATAGCCCGGCTCCAGCGTCAGCTGTGGACGGGCGGGCATTTGGGCCTCGGCCTCGGCCTGTGATGGACGGTTCAGGCGCAGCTCTTCCGCCATCTCGATCCGGTGTTTCAGCGACAGATCACCATATCCCGGTGCGCCCAGATTGCGGTAAAACAGCATTGATCCGGCCACAATCACCACCGCCAGCACTGCCACTGCCCCAAACGTGACCGCCTTAGGCGCCCCCGAGCGCGTCGCTTGCGTGGTTTGCCGACTTAGCTGCGTATCAGCGGCCAGAATACGACGCGACACTTCGGTGCGCACCCGCTCGGCATCAGCCTCGCCAATCAACCCGCGCGCCACGTCCCGGTCCACATCCTTTAGCTGATCGCGGTAAACCCGCAAATCATAAGCCGCCGAAGGGTTGGCCCCGGGCCGGGTGCGCAACAGCACCACCGCCAGTAATGCCGATATCACCACGCCTAGCGCCAGTGAGATGATCCAGAATGTCATGTGGCCTCCTGCCTTGCCCCCCTGATCTAGCCTCGCAGGCCCCGGGAAAAAAGAGGCAAAGCCGCGCATGTGGCACGCTTGGCGGCCAAATCCGGCGTCATGTCGCAAATCGGGGTCGAAATGCCGCCGCCAGTATCCTCTTTTTCGCGCGCAAGCGCAGAAGCAATGGATATAATCGCCACCATCCGCGAATCCTGATGCCGAGGCCCCTTGATGAAACGATACTCCGCTTTTGCCATCGCCCGCGAGGCCCTGCGCTTTCACACTGGCTGGGAACGTGCCTGGCGCGCGCCCGAACCGAAGAAACGCTATGACGTGATCATCGTCGGCGCCGGTGGGCACGGGCTGGCCACCGCATATTACCTTGGTAAAAACTTCGGCATCACCAATGTGGCGGTGATCGAAAAGGGCTGGCTGGGCGGCGGCAACACCGGGCGCAACACCACAATCATCCGCTCGAACTATCTGCAGGACCCTTCGGCGGCGATCTACGAAAAAGCGCGGTCCTTGTATGAAAACCTATCCCAAGACCTGAACTATAACGTGATGTTTTCCCCCCGCGGCGTGATGATGCTGGCGCAAACCCAACACGAAATCCGCGGCTATCAACGCACGGCGCATGCCAACGCCCTGCAAGGCGTGACCACCGAATACATCTCGCCCGCGCGGGTCAAGGAATTGGTGCCGATCATCAACCTCGACGGCCCCCGCTATCCGGTGCTGGGCGCGCTGTGGCAGGCGCGCGGCGGCACGGCGCGCCATGATGCGGTGGCATGGGGCTATGCGCGGGCCTGTTCTGACATGGGCATGGACATCCTTCAGCAATGCGAAGTCACCGGCGTGCGCCAGGAAAACGGCAAAGTTGTCGGCGTCAACACCAGCAAAGGCGCGATTGACTGTGCCAAGCTGGGGATGGTGGTCGCGGGCCATTCCGGCGTGCTGGCCGATATGGCGGGGTTCCGTCTGCCCATCGAATCCGTATCGCTGCAAGCGCTGGTGTCCGAGCCGATCAAACCCTGCATGGATGTGGTGGTGATGGCCAACACGGTGCACGGATATATGTCGCAATCCGACAAGGGCGAAATGGTGATCGGCGGCGGTGCAGATGGCTATAACAACTATACCCAGCGTGGATCGTTCCACCATATCGAGGAAACCGTCAGGGCCTTGGTCGAGACCTTCCCGATGGTCTCGCGCCTGAAAATGCTGCGCCAATGGGGGGGGATTGTCGATATGACCGGCGACCGCTCGCCGATCCTGTCCAAAACCCCGCTCGAGGGCTGTTTTATCAATTGCGGCTGGGGCACCGGCGGCTTCAAATCCATCCCCGGATCGGGCTGGGGCATGGCCGAACTGATGGCCACCGGGCATTCGCCCCTGACCAAGGCGTTCTCCTTGGATCGCTTCGCTGAGGGGCGGTTTATTGATGAGAGCGTGGCGGCGGGGGTGGCGCATTGAAAGGCGAGTATAAGCCAGGTGAATTTGTTGGTTGGTTGCAAGATATCAGCGATGCAAAAAGAAAAGCGCGCAGGGTTGGTCTCGCCCTAAAGACATGTGACATCGGCTACCTCGCTATTGTTCTGGCATCTGTAGCTTTCGCTTTATGGGCACCGGTCGATCTCGCGACGCCAAGAGCTGGCTCACTTTCGATTTTCCTAGCGACTGCACTTAGCGCCGGACACTTCCTTTTCATCCTTTCTGTCAACTCCTATTTTGAAACAAAAGACCCCCTGTTTGGAGCTTGGCGTGTCAGCCGCCCTAGGAAAGAAGAGGAACTACGCGAACGCAAAATGTTACAGCGTGCTGTGATCGTTAGAACAGCACATGAAAAGGTGCAAAAGCCACTGTCAAAGCTTATGAACCGAATTGTAATTTGGGAGAGCATCGTTCTTTCGATAGGTACTTTGGTTTGGGGGTTCGCGGATTTGATCGTTGCTCCCGTTTGTGAGGCCAACTGCTAATGCCCCACTTTGAACAAATGGCCGACCTCATGCGCGCCGATCTCGGCCTGCTCCCCGGCCCCGCGCGCCTCACCGAACTCTCGCTGACCAACGCCGCCAGCCTGCCGCCAAAAGGATGACCCGATGCTGATCCTCACATGCCCCTACTGCGGCGTCACCGCCGACGAAACTGACCTTGCCGCGGGCGGCGAGGCGCATCTGAAACGCCACGGCCCCGGCTCATCCGACGAAGATTTCAAATCCTACCTGTTCCAGCGCGAAAACCCGCGCGGCGTGCATTTCGAACGCTGGCGCCACGTCAATGGCTGCG
>JBLINN010000341.1:0-4283 GCA_047639325.1 Paracoccaceae bacterium
ACGATTTTTTCGGGGTTATCATCCCGGGCGGCGGTATCTATCGATTGAGGATATAGACAAATTTCGACGCGTCCGTGCGATTTTCCGTCCGTGCGACCAGATGTTCCAGCGTGTCCTGCATCGCGCCGGGTTCCGGGTGGCGCGCGTCAAAGAACACCAGCACCAAGTCCGACAGGTCGATGATGTGGTCGGTGATCCGCAAAGTGGACCGACGCTGATCATCGGCGTCAAAGCCGGGTGAATCGATGATGATCTTGTTCTTGATCGGGTCCTTGTTGGTGGTGCGCAGTTGCAGATAGCTTTCAATATGCTTGCCTTCGCCCTGCGCGACTTTTTCGATCTAACTGCTGATGCGGAAGAACGGAAACCGCGGGTCGGCGTCCAGCGCCGTGCCCGGCAAGGTCTGGTTGCCACTGGTGGCGGCCGAGCGGTGGCAGATCACGGTAAACTTGTCATCCACCGCCTGATTGCCGGTGCTTTGCAGTGTGTCGCCGACATAGGTGTTGATAAAGGTAATCCAATATCAGTTTCATTTAGGGGTCTAGTTGGCGGGCAGTGCGCGCCGGGTTTCGGCTTTTTGTGGGGCGATGGATTGCAGAACCCCGATGATCGGCAGGATTTGTGCCGGATTGGCATGGCCCACCAACAGCTTGCCAGTGGCCAGATAGGCATCCGCCGCTTCGCCGTAACGGCGTTGGGCGTAAAGGATATTTCCCAATTCGCCCTTCACATCCGGGTTTGACAGGGCATCCTTGGAGAGGGCGGCATAGAGCGCTTCGGTCGTTGTGGCAGGGGGGCTATCAAAGGAACATCCGGCAAGTTCCATGATGCGGTCCCTTTGGAACACAGCAATGACGGCCACAATGACGATGACGTAGTTGGTTACAAGGCGAATAAAGGGCATTACTCTCGTTTTTTTCTTTTACGTATATATTCAATGTAGTGCACCGCATTGTTCACTTACATTTTGGTGCGTTTTCGCCGTATTTGGCCCGCGCCAGATCATCCAGTTCTTTGGCGGCTTTCGAGTTTGGTTCGATCTCAAAAGCCGCCAGACTTTCGGAAAACGACCGGCGAAACGCCCGCCGTTGCACCAGTTTCTGCGGCAGGGCGGTGAACATATCCAACGACTCCAGCGCTTCCATGGTTTCGGCGTTTTCGCGGGATCGCGGGTGCGGGTCGGCGCGGTTGACGAAGGCTGACATCGGCGGCGTGCCTATCCCGTCGCGTTTGGTGCGCACAATGTCCAGAAAGTGCTGGGTGGCCCAGATATCGGCCTTCGACGGGGTGACAGGGCGCGCCCGTTACAGCGCGCCGTAAAATCGTCACGGATTTAGAAAAATCCGAAAGGCGATAGATTGAAACCTGGTGCTCTTCCGTTTGTTGCGTTGCCGGAGAACGGGCTAAATCCGTTTGCTCCACCGGGAAAACCAAAGGGGCTGAAGGGGCCGTTTGACCCATAGCCGGAATAGCCACTGCCACCGTAGGGGGACGGATAGCCACTGCCGTCGTAGCCTTGCGGATAGCCGCCATAGCCCGGTGCCGGGGCACCGTTTCCGTATGCTTGCGGATAGCCGGTCCCTGCTTGCGGGGAATAGGCTGGCGGTCGGGCCTGATACTGGCCTGCGCTTGGGGCGGGGCCAGTATCAGGCCAGTATTGGGACCTGTGGTGGCTGTAGGGGCCGGTTGTTGGCGCGGCTTTGTCGTTTGTAAAAGGGGGCTGACGGACAAGGCCTGTTCCAGACCCGGCGGGGCAAACCGCTCGCGCGTCTGGGGGTGTTGTTGCGGGGCCACTTGCGGGCGCTGCGCCGGGGCATCCCCGGCATAGGACGGCACTGCGGGCGGCATCGTGTGGATCGGGGCCGCAGGCGGCGCTTGCAACGGATAAGGATTCCACGGATTGCCACCCGATTGCGCGGCCATTGCCCCCGGCACAAGAACCAGCAGCGCTAAGATCGCGGCGACCGTACGTGTTGGTCTTTGGTATGTGCCGTTGGGGGTCGTATTCGTGCCTTTACCAATCATTGTTGCGGGTGGCGCACTGCGCCGTTCGGGCCAAAATCAGCCGGGCCTTGCGGGCTGTTGAAGACGCCCGGCGCGGGGGAGAAGGGCCAGGCAGGCTGGCCGGGTTGGGGGCCGTAACCGGGCTGGTCTCCGGGTTGATATCCGGGGGCGTATCCTGCGGGCGGGTGGGCGCCTTGACGCGGGGCGGAGCGACCGGCGTTTGGCGCATAAGGTGACCAGACCCAGCCGGGGATATAGGTTGGACCAGCCGCCCGCGGCGCAGGTTGACCCGGGGACTGACCGGATCGCGGGGCCGCAGGGGCAGTGTTTGCCTGCTGTTGCGGCGGGCGCATCCAATAGGGCAAGGGCTGGGCAAATCCCGGGTTGGAATAGGGGTTGGCCGCGGCCACCGTGGCGGGAATCGCCTGATAGGGGCCGGGCACCGGGGCGGTATAACCGATGGGTTGCGCGGCCAGATTGGTGGGCGATGTGTTGCCAGCGGCGCAGATCAGCCTAGCAAAAAATATCTTTGATCCCTGCATCCGTTTTGCCCCCCGTCTGTTGTGCCGTCGCTTGCGCCCTTCAGGCGAATTCCCCGGCGTGCCGTGCTGCGTGGTTTGCGCGTTGTTTTTGGCTTGGCCGAAGGTTTTGCGGCAGGTTTCACAGCAGGTTTGGCGGTGGCTTTTGGCGGTGGCTTTTGGGGTCAGCTTTGTCGCCTGTTTGGCCGCAGGTTTGGAGGGAACTGGTTTGCTGGCCGTTTTCGTTTCTGCAATTGGTTTTTTGCAGTGACCGACTTTTTCGCAGCTGCAGCCTTTGCCGGAGCTTGCGTGGACTCAATCGGTTTGGTGGGAAGCTTTGCTGCTGGCTTGGGTAAATCTGGAACTGGAGCAGGTGCCGGTGCAATGACAACAGTCGTCTTTGCTGCTGCAGCCGGAACCGCCGCCTTGGCTGGTGCTACAGGTGCAGGCGCCGCAGCTTTGGGCGCGCTTGGGCTTTTGCGAAACGGTGCTGACCCAGCCAAACAGTATTTTGACCAGCGACACCACCACCGCAACAATCGCTTCGACCACGATCATAATCGTGTCAACCACGCCGGACACGACCGAGCCTGAGGTTTTGATCAATGATCTGTCAGACCGGGTTTCAGACGCCAAGGCCGCAGACGCCAAGGCCGCAGACGCCGGGGCAGGTGGGGTTGGGGGGCGTGCCTGAAGGGCCATTGCCGCCATCATTATCTTCGCCGGTCAGGGCTTGGCTGAAATTGCCGCAGCCCAGCGGGATCACCACCAGCGTCAACAGCGTCGATACCAACCCGCCCATCATCAACGAAATCGCCATGCCCTGAAAGATCGGGTCCGGGTGCAGCAGGCGTAGATAACGGCGTCTTTCACGGGCATGCCATTGCGGACAGATTGCTGCGAGAAATCGACCAGCAGGATTGAGTTGCGCACGATAATTCCGGCCAGCGCGATAAACCCGATCATCGACGTCGCACTAAACGATGCGCCAAACAGCCAGTAGGCCCGGCACAATGCCAATCAGGGTCAGTGGGATCGGCGCCATGATGATCGCGGGCAGGGTAAATTGCCAAATTTCCACACCACCAGGATATAGATCAGCAACAGGGCCACGGCGAACGCGATGCCCATATCGCGGAAGGCGACATAGGTCACGGTCCACTCGCCGGTCCATTCCAGCGCCGATTGCAGGCTAGAGCCCGGTGGCCCAATATAGTTGGTGTCCACGCGCACGCAGTCTGGCGAGACATAATCGTCCAGCAGGTCTTCGACCTCGAGGATCGCATAGATCGGCGCGCCCAATCGGCCCGAGATTTCACCGGTGACATATTCAACCGCACGCAGGTCCTTGTGATAGACCGGATCGTCAATACGGAATTGTTCGAAAATACCCAGCGAGGTCAGAGGCACCATCGCGCCACTGGCCGACGGGATCGGCAATTGCCCAAGCCGTCCGAACTGGCCGCGCAGGGATAGGGGCATTTGCAAGTAAATGAACTTGGGCTCCAGCGCCCTTGGGTCTTTGACGTCGCCCAGGCGAAAGCCACCCAACGCCATTTCCAACTGCCGGTTGATGTCTTCGACCGACACCCCAAGCCGTGAGGCTTTTTGCCGATCGACCACAAAGCGCCAGTTGTCATAGGGCATCTGCATATAGCTGTCGGCATCGACGATGGTGCCAGCCTTGCGGAACAGATCTTCGACATCGGCGGCGACCTGACGGCGGGTCTTGTCGTCGGGGCCATAGATTTCGGCCACCAT
>JBLINN010000342.1:0-4268 GCA_047639325.1 Paracoccaceae bacterium
CATTTTGTGCCAGTTCCCGGTGCCGGATCATCTGGACGAGGCGCGGATTATTGCCGCGATTTCGCCGGAAAAGGATGTGGACGGGCTGCATGTGTTGTCGGCCGGTCTGCTGGCGACCGGGCAAAAGGGGTTGGTATCGTGCACGCCGCTGGGCTGTTTGATGTTGTTGCGCGACCATCTTGGGTCTCTGTCGGGGCTTGAGGCTGTGGTTGTCGGGCGCTCCAACCTGGTGGGCAAACCGTTGGCGCAATTGCTGCTGGGCGATAATTGCACCGTTACCATCGCGCATTCGCGCACCCGGGACCTGCCCGAAGTGGTGCGTCGCGCGGATATCGTGATCGCCGCCGTTGGGCAGCCCGAGATGGTGCATGGCGACTGGATCAAACCGGGGGCGACGGTAATTGATGTGGGTATCAACCGCATTGAGGCGCCCGAGCGCGGTAATAACGAAGATGGCAGTGTTAAAACCCGGTTGGTAGGCGACGTGCACTACGAAAGTGCCGCCGCCGTGGCCGGGGCAATCACCCCGGTGCCCGGCGGTGTTGGCCCGATGACCATAGCCTGTCTGCTGGCCAACACGCTGACCGCCTGTTGCCGCAGCAATGGGCTGCCAGAGCCAGAGGGGCTGACTGCCTGAGGCGTTTAGGCGGGGTCGGCTGGCACGGGGATCATTGTGCCGTTAACCGGCACGGGGATCATTGTGCCTTCAACCGGCACGGGGATCATTGTGCCCTGCAACACGGCCACCAACGTTTCGCGACCATCCTCGATGGCGTGAACCTCTGCCGAGACCACGATCAGTCGGCGACCGGGTTTGATGACCCGGCCCGTGGCGCGCAGACTGTCGCCCTTGGCTGGGGCCAGCAGGTTAATCTTGATCTCGGCGGTCATGACTTCGGTTTCGGCAGGCATCACCGACAGGGCGGAATACCCCGCAGCCGTGTCGCCGATGGCAAAGGTCAGGGCGGCATGGGCGATGCCATGCTGTTGCTTTGCGCTATCCAGAATCGGCGCGGTAATCACCACTTGCCCCTGCTCGATATGGTCCAACTGCGCGCCAAGGGTGGCCATCATGGTCTGACGGGCAAAGCTGTCTGTTATTCGGCTGTTCACATCCACCATTCTATCCTTTTGTTTGTTGGAAAAACCGCCCGGACATCGGTCGAGACCCTAACGTGGCATAGGCACTGCATGGGGCGTGCGCCCGGTCAGGATGGCGATTGCCTCGGGGCGCATCAGGTCGGTCAGGACGTCGTCATTGCTGCGCAGACCACCGGTGTAGGTGCCGTAAGATGGCAGGATCACCCGGTTGCGATCCAGCAGAAAGGCTGGGCGTGAAATGGTACCGCCGCGCGTGGTGACGCTGGCCTTTGGGTGGTAATGCCCCGACACTTCGCCACTGGCCCCGACCCGGGCGATATGGCGAAAGCTAAGCGGGGCCAGCGGCAGTTCCGCCAGATGGGTGCCGCCGATATCTGCCGGGCCGGGATCATGGTTGCCCTCGATCCAGACCCAGCGCCGCCCGGCCTGAAGCCGGGCAATCCACAGGCGTTCGGAATCGGGCAGGGCGCGGGCGGCGTTAAGGTCATCAAAACTGTCACCTAGGCAGACAACGATGCGCGCATTGCAAAGCGCCAGATCAGCGGCCAGCCGGTTCAACGTATCGCGGGTGTCATAGGGGGGCAACGCCGTCCCGCCGCCCCGGGCGATACGCTCAGACTTGCCCAAATGCAGGTCCGAAACGCACAGCAGCCCCTGTTCGGGCCACCACAAGGCGCCGGACCCAAGCGCACATAGCGGAACACCCGCCAGCGTGAAATTATGCCCATCCATACCCGTTTGGTTACGCATCAATCGACCAAAAGCAAGCGAAATCAGGACTGGTGTACAGGCGTTTCCCTGCCCAGCCCGGCGGCTTGCATCAGCCGGGCAGATTCTTCGGCCAACAGACGTTCTTGCGCGGCCCCCGCAACCGGGACTTTGCCCATCTCCAGAAACATCGGCGCGGCCAGCGGGCTGACGCGGGGCAGGCGCACCAAATCAATCCGCCCGCGCACCCGGGTGGCCATTTCCTTGATGCGGTCAAAGTCGACCAACCCGCGCAATGCTTCAGTGCGGGTGATCTGCATAATCAGGTGGTCGGGATCATATTTCAGCAAAGTATCGTATAGGATGTCCGAGGAAAACGTCGCCTGCCGCCCGGATTTGCGTGCCGATGGCAGGTTGCGTTCGATCAGACCGGCGATAGTGGCGCTGGCGCGGAACGTGCGTTTCATCACCGCGTTGCCGGCCAGCCAACCATCAAGCCCGTCGCGCAGCGCCTGCATGTCAAACAGCGGCGCCGGATCGGTCAGTGCATCCAGCCCCCAGATCAACGTGGCATAGTCGGTGGCAACAAAGCCCAACGGGTTCAGCCCCAGTTCTTCCAGCCGCTTGGTCAGCAATAACCCCAGCGTTTGCTGTGCGTTACGCCCGGCAAAGCCATAGATACAGGTGTGCTCGCGCCCCTCATGCGGGAAGCTTTCGATCAGCAGGCGGCCCTTTTGCGGCAAGCGCGACACTTGCCGTTGCAACGCCAGCCACGCGGCGGTGTGGGCGGGCAATTGCGGCCAGCTTTCTTGCGCGAACATCTCCAATATGCGCGCGCTCAGCTGGGTCGAAGTGGCGAATTTGGTGCCGGAAAAGGTGGCGATCCTGGGTTTGCGCCCGGGCTGGCGCGTCACCTCGACCGTCATTTCGCGCAGGCCCTCATAGCGCACCACCTGACCGCCGATCAGGAAAGTGTCACCGGGGGTCAGCGACGCGGCAAAGCTTTCTTCGATTTCGCCCAAGGGCTTGCCACCCCGACTGCGCCGCAGTCGGACCTTTAGCGTGTCAGTGTCCTGAATGGTACCGATGTTCATGCGAATACGTTGCGTCGCGCGCGGGTCACGCAGCTGCCACATACCGTCGGGGCGCTGCAACAGACGTTGCCAGCGGTCATAGGCGCGCAGGGCATAGCCGCCGGTGGCGCAGAATATCAGGCAATCGTCAAATTCGGCGCGGGTCAGGTTAGAATAGGCCCCTGCGCTGGTGACTTCGCTAAATAACGCATCCGCCTGAAACGGCCCGGCGCAGGCGGTGATCAGGATGTGCTGGCACAGAACGTCGCGCGGGCCGGGGCCGCGCGGGTCGCCGTCCAGATCATGGGCTTTGACCGCTTCTAAGGCGGCGACGCATTCCACCACTTCGAACCGGTTGGCGGGCACCAGCAGGGCCTTTGACGGCGCGTTATAGCGGTGGTTGGCGCGGCCAATGCGTTGCACCAACCGTTTGACATTCTTGGGCGCGCCGATCTGGATCACCAGATCAACATTGCCCCAGTCGATCCCCAGATCGAGGCTGCCGGTGCAGACAATCGCGCGCAAATCACCGCGCACCATCGCCGCCTCGACCCGGTCGCGTTGCACCCGGTCAAGGCTGCCATGATGGATGCCGATGGGCAGGGCTTCGGTATTGGCAAGCCACAGATTACGAAAGAAAATCTCGGCCTGGGCGCGGGTGTTGTGGAAGATCAGCGTGGTGGTGTGGGCGCGAATTTGATCCAGAACGGCGGGAATGGCATAGGCCGCCCCACCGCCGGACCAGGGCGGTTTCTCGGCGGTTTCCAGCATTGCGATATCCGGGTCCGGGCCGGGATCGGCCAGCAGGATATCGCAAGGATCGGGGTGGCGGGCCAGCAGATGGGCGATGGCATCGGGGTCTTCGACGGTGGCGGACAGGCCTACACGGCGCATATCCGGACACAGGGTTTGCAGCCGCGACAGTGCCAGCATCAACTGATCGCCCCGTTTGCTTTCGGCAAGCGCATGAATTTCATCGACCACCACCCGTTTCAGCCCCGCGAACATCCGCGGAGCATCTTCGTAAGAGGTCAGCAGTGCCAGGCTTTCGGGTGTGGTCAGCAGGATATGCGGCGGGTCGGCGCGCTGGCGTTTCTTGCGGCTGGCGGGGGTGTCGCCAGTGCGATCCTCGATCCGGATATCGAGGCCCATGTCGTCCACCGGGGTGCGCAGGTTGCGTTTGATATCGGCGGCCAATGCCTTGAGCGGCGAGATATATAGCGTGTGCAGCCCATCATGCGGGTTTTGCGCCAGATCGACCAGCGTGGGCAGGAACCCAGCCATGGTTTTGCCACCCCCCGTCGGGGCGATCAGCAACGTAGCAGAGTCGTCCGCACGGTCCAGCATCGCCTGTTGATGCGGGTGGATCGACCAGCCTTTGGTGGC
>JBLINN010000343.1:0-4241 GCA_047639325.1 Paracoccaceae bacterium
CCGTAAGCCGCCGGGTGGTTGCCAGAGTGCCAATGCAGGTCGATCCAGCGTTCTGGTTGGTCTTCATATTCGCTTAGTTTGTCGCAATCGATGGCGTGCACCACCACACCCCTGCCGCGAAAGGTGATGCCGACGATGCGTTCACCCGGCAACGGTTGGCAACAGGGTGCGCGTTCGAACGACTGGCCCGGCGACAGGCCAATCACCGCGCGGCGCATCGGGATTTGGTCGCCATCGTCGCGCACCAGATCGGGATAGACCGTCTGCACCACGTCATGGGCCGTCAGTTCAGCGCTGCCCAGACGCGCCAGCAATTCGTCGCGGTCGCGCAGGCGCAGGTGTTTGGCGGCGGTATCCAGCGCCTTGTCGGTGGCTTTGCGCCCCACATGTTCAAACGCGGAGCGGGCCAGTTCCTGACCTAGTTTGATGAACCGTTCGCGATCCACTTCGCGCAGGGCGCGGCGGATGGCGGTGCGGGCTTTGCCGGTGGTGGCGATTTCCAGCCATGTTACCTGGGGTGTCTGGCCCTCGGCGGTGATAATCTCGATCGACTGGCCGTTTTTCAGGCGGGTCCACAATGGCACCCGGATGCCATCCACTTTGGCCCCAACGCAAGCGCTGCCGATGCGGGTGTGAATGGCATAGGCGTAGTCAATTGGCGTCGCGCCGCGCGGCAGTTTCACCACATCGCCTTTGGGCGAGAAACAAAATACCTGGTCGGAATACATTTCCAGTTTGACCGCTTCCAGGAAATCTTCGTGATCTTCTTCGGCGTCAAACTGTTCGGTCAGGCCGGCGATCCATTTGGCGGGGTCCACTGCAAATGGGTTTTTCGACCGCACCCCATCACGGTAGGACCAGTGTGCGGCCACCCCGGTTTCGGCCACATCATGCATTTGCCGGGTGCGGATTTGCACCTCGACCCGTTTACCGTCACGTCCCGACACTGTGGTGTGAATCGACCGATAGCCGTTGGTTTTGGGCTGGCTGATATAATCTTTGAACCGCCCCGGCACCGCGCGCCAGCGCTGATGGATGGCCCCCAGTGTGCGGTAACAATCTTCTTCGTTGTTGTTGATGATGCGAAAGCCATAGATGTCGGACAGGCGCGAAAAGCCCTGATCTTTTTCCTGCATCTTGCGCCAGATCGAATAGGGTTTCTTGGCGCGGCCAAACACTTCGGCCTCGATTCCGGCTTTTTCCAGTTCGTGACGCATGTCGCCAGTGATGCGGTGGATCACGTCGCCGGTTTCGCGTTGCAGGGTGATAAAGCGGCGGATGATCGATTGGCGCCCTTCGGGGTTCAGCACCCGGAACGACAGATCCTCTAGTTCTTCGCGCATCCACTGCATACCCATGCGGCCCGCTAGCGGTGCGTAGATATCCATGGTTTCGCGGGCTTTTTGCACCTGCTTTTCCGGGCGCATGGATTTGATAGTGCGCATATTGTGCAGCCGGTCGGCCAGCTTGACCAGGATTACCCGCAGATCGCGCGACATCGCCATGAACAGTTTGCGGAAATTTTCGGCCTGCTTGGTCTCGCGGCTGGACAATTGCAGGTTGGTCAGCTTGGTCACGCCATCGACCAGTACCGCCACTTCTTCGCCGAAGCGTTCGGCGATTTCACTGTACGAGGCTTTGGTATCCTCGATCGTGTCATGCAACAGCGCGGTGATGATGGCGTCATCGCCCAGCCATTGCTCTGTCAGGATGGCGGCAACGGCGACGGGATGCGAAAAATAGGGCTCGCCCGAATGGCGGAACTGGCCCTCGTGCATTTCCAGCCCAAACGCATAGGCGTCGGCAATGCGGTCTGCATTTGTTTTGGGATTATAGGTACGGACCAGGGAAATCAGGTCTTCGGCTGCAATCATCCGGTCCGCACCTTAGGTCTCGCGGCTGGCTCAGCCCTGACCTTGGGCCTCCATCAGCGCGCGCAGCAATTTCTCTTCGGACATGTCGTCTTCGACCGGTTTGTCGGATTCAGCACCCATCAACAGGGCCATCGAATCTTCTTCCGGCTCGTCGACTTCGATCTGGTTCTGGTTGCTTTCGATCAGACGCTCGCGCAGATCGTCGGCGCTTTGGGTCTCGTCCGCGATCTCGCGCAGCGACACAACCGGGTTTTTGTCATTGTCCCGGTCGATGGTGATCGGCGAACCGGCGGTTATCTCGCGCGCCCTGTGGGCGGCAAGCATCACCAGTTCAAAGCGATTGGGAACCTTATCAACGCAGTCTTCAACCGTCACGCGGGCCATATGGGACACTCCGATAATGAAAAATCGTCCAGAAGCAGGGTATGTAGTTGCGAATCTTCTGCTTGACAAGCAGATAGTCACCGCTGTTTGCGGGTCAGATCGGACGTACTGTGATCACGTCGGCGCGGGGCAGGGCGGCGCACAGCTGGGCGGTGGTCTGGTTCAGCACCGGGTGCAGCCAATCGGGCGCGATATCGGCCATCGGCACCAGAACAAAGGCCCGGTCCTGCAGGCGCGGATGCGGCACGATCAGCTGTTGCGGCACCGCATTGGCCTGCGCCTCTGGTGCCATGCCTTGCCAGTCCAGATAGGTCGCGCGGTCCGGCAGGATGGCCTGGCCGATGGCCAGCAAGTCCAGATCCAGTGTGCGCATCCCCCAACGCTGATCGCGCACCCGGCCAAATTGTGCCTCAATCTGGTGCAAAGCGGCCAAAACTGCGTGTGGATTGCCTGATGCCGCCACGGAAACAGCTGCGTTCACGTAATCGGGACCGGCATCTTTTGGAAAGCAGGGTGTTGCGAAAAATCGGCTGACAGCAACAACGCTCATCCCAAGGGATGGCATCATTTCAATTGCTTGCACCAATGCGCGTTGCGGCGGCAAACCGCCCAAAGACAGGTTCCCCCCCAGCGCAATCAGCAGTTTTGACCGGTTTTCGGTCAATTTTGGCCCGGAACCGTAGAATCATAGCTCTTGCGATACATTTGAATACCCCTATTTTGGTATCACCATTTCGCTGAATTTTATGCATTCACTCACGGAACACCACTGCGAAAGGGATACCGGAAGGAAAATTTGATGTTTTATAAGGACGAACGGCTTGCGCTGTTCATTGACGGCTCGAATTTATATGCCGCTGCAAAGTCATTGGGATTTGATATCGACTATAAGTTGTTGCGTCAGGAATTCATGCGCCGGGGTAAAATGCTGCGGGCGTTTTACTACACGGCCTTGCTTGAGAACGATGAATATTCGCCGATACGCCCCTTGGTCGACTGGTTGCATTACAACGGGTTCACCATGGTGACCAAACCCGCCAAGGAATACACCGACAGCATGGGCCGCCGGAAGGTTAAGGGAAACATGGATATCGAACTTGCTGTCGATGCCATGGAGCTTGCCCCGCGAGTCGATCATATCGTGCTGTTTTCCGGCGACGGCGATTTTCGGCCGCTGGTGGCTAGCCTGCAACGGCAGGGTGTCCGGGTGTCGGTGGTGTCAACCATCCGCAGCCAGCCACCGATGATCTCGGATGATCTGCGTCGTCAGGCGGATAACTTCATTGAGCTCGAAGAACTGAAAGAAGTCATCGGTCGCCCGCCGCGCGAAATGCCGGTTGAGCCGCGTAATGTGGCCTACGCCAGCGGCAGCTGATCTTTTTCGGTGGGTGTTGGGGATGGCGCCTGCCTGAAGATCGCTTTGCTGGTCTGTCAGACCTGTTAGCCGCCTGTGGCCGCATCTGAATTGATGCGGTTATGGGCGTCGATCACTTTTTGCGGCCATGTGCTTTTGATATAGGCCAGAACCGCGCGTATCTGAGTGTCTGACAGCGTGTCGCCAAACCCGATCATCCGGCTTTGATAATTGCCGCCAATCAGTGCTTCGGTGCCGGCGCGGGTGATGGCGATCAGCTGTGTGTCCGGGTGGTGCCAGGTATGGCCGGTCTCGTCATGCGGCGGGGCGGGCATAAAGCCGTCGGCGTCGGGGGCCCGCCAGTTGGCCTGGCCTTTCAGGTCTGCGCCGTGGCAACTGGCGCAATTATCGGCATAAAGCGTAGCGCCCTGGTCAGTGATGGCCTTGTTTTGATAGGCCAGCAGCTCGTCTTGTTGGTCCGGCGCAAAAGTCCAGGCCAGCCCCGCGATACCGAGGGCTGTACCTAAGAGTCCGACTCGAAACTCACTGAATGATTTCATTCCCTTGCAAGGAGGCGGACTACGCGCCTGATATGAGAGATAAGGAGCCAGGCCTCGGCACTGGCGATG
>JBLINN010000344.1:0-4227 GCA_047639325.1 Paracoccaceae bacterium
GATCGGCGAAATGCTGGCCGATCCGGCGAATTTGCAGATTGATACGGCGGGCAATGCCTCGTTCACGCCTGCCGATCTGGAACCGCTGCGTGACTGGCCCGAGATTGCCTTTATGACCCCAAAGGTGCGCGGCCAGTTCGACTATGTGAACACCCGCGCCAAGGGCGGGCGGCGAATGCGGCCGGCGTTGTTGATCCCGTCGGGGCTGGGCGATCCGTCACTGCCGCCGGGGGTATCGCTGGATCAGGGGGTGGCGGTCAGCGCGCAACTGGCGGCGCAGTTGGAGCTGGCACCGGGGATGGAATTGCAGTTGATCACCCAGGCCGAGGATCGACCGCGCCAATTGCTGTTAAGTGCGTCGGTGGTGGCGGTGCTGCCCGAAAGCGGTACGCCGGGACGGGCAGTGTTGGCGCCGTTTGCGACGCTGGATTTGATCGAGGCCTTCTATGACTCCTACAGCCTGCCAGAACATGGCATCACCGGCACCCGCGATCTGGGCCAGCGGGTGGTGGCCTATGAGGGCGTGCGGGTTTACGCGCGGTCGTTGGCGGAACTGGCCGGGTTGCAGGCGCGGATCGAACAGCAGTTGGGGATTTCCACCAATGCGCGCACGCGGGACGTCAATGCGCTGTTGGGGCTGGGGCGCAAGCTGAACCTGGCGCTTGGGCTGACGGCGGCGCTGGCGGCGCTGGGGTTGGGCGCGGCGCTGGTGCTGGGGTTCTGGTCGGATGTGGTGCGCAAGAAAACCGTGCTGGCGGGGATTGCGCTGTTGGGCGTGCCGGGACGGTCACTGGCGTTGTTCCCGATGGTGCAGGCGCTGATCACAGCGGGGTTGGGGTTAGTTCTGTCTTTTATTTTGTACGGCGTGGCCGGACGGGTGGCAGCGGCGCTGTTTGGGCAGGGGATGCCCGGGGACGCGGCGCTGGCGGTGATCTCGGGCGGGCAGGCGGCGGCGATCTGCACTGCGGTTTTGCTGTTGGTTCTGGGCGCGGCGGGCGCTGCGGCGTGGTCGGCGCAACGGCTGGACCCGGCCAGTGTGTTGCGAGAGGCGATGTGATGCGGTGGGGGTTATGGGCAGGATTGCTGGGCATGTTGGCAGGCCCCGGGATGGCGCAGGACGCGGATGTGCCGCCGGTTGCGCCCTGGCCGGTTGAATATAGCGACCCGGCGGCAGAAACCGCACCTGCGGATTTGATCCTGCCACTGCCTTGCGGTGCCGCGATGGCGTTTCAAAAGGTGACGGTGCCGGTCGAGGCCGCCGATCCGCTGGCCGACCGGCGGGTGCGGCTGGGGCAATCGCTGGATCAGACCGGATATGCCGATTATCTGCGCCCGGCCTTTCTGCGGGGCCCGTTTTCGGACGCAGAAACCGGGACCACGCATTATTACATCGCGCGCTACGAGCTGACGCAGGGCCAGTACCGCGCCTTGAGGGGCGACTGCACCGCCCCCACCCGCAAAGACCGGCTGGCGCAAGGCGGGCTGTCGTGGTTCGACGCGGTGGATATCGCGCGCGGCTTGACCACATGGCTTTATACCAACGCGCCGGAGGCTGTGCCACACGCCGATAATGCGCCGGGGTTTCTGCGCCTGCCAACCGGCGACGAATGGGAATATGCCACACGGGGCGGCGCCCGCATTGATGCGACGCTGTTTCCGGGGCTGACGTTTTTCAACGATGGGGCGATGCGTGATTTCGCCCGCTATCAGGCGCCGGGATCGGCGCGGGGCAAGTTGGGGCCTGTGGGGTTGCGCAAGTCTAACCCATTGGGATTATACGACGTTTATGGCAATGCCGAAGAGATGACGCTAGACCTGTTCCGCCTGAACGCCATCGGGCGGGCTGGCGGACAGGTTGGGGGGATCGTGACGCGTGGCGGGTCGGTTCTGTCGACCGAGGGTCAGATTTACAGCGCCCAACGCACCGAATACGCGCCCTATGACACTACCGGGGCGCCAATGGCCAATGACACGTTTGGTCTGCGGTTGGTGCTGGCCGCCCATATCGCCACATCTGACAGCCATTTGCGTGACATCCGGGCGCGGTGGAGCGCGCTGGCCGGGACGGCGGGGCAAGATAGCGACGCGGATATTGACCCGATTGCCCAGCTTGCCGGGCTGATCGAGGCAGAGACCGATCCGCGCCGGGTACAGGCGCTGGGGGATTTGCAGCTGGAATTCCGCCGCGCCCGCGACCGCACCCAGACTGCGTTGCAGAAATCGGCACGCTCGACCCTGCTGGCGGGGGCGGTGTTTGTCGAGACCTTGATCGAAAACGCCGCGCAGATCACTGATAAGGCGGTCAATATCCGCCTGCTGGTTGATTTGCAGCGCGCCGGGGAAAAGAGCAATGTGTTTAACCGCCAAGTGCAGGCCCATGTGCGGCGAATTACCGGAATGCGGCGGTTGCAAACCACCTATCTGCTGTCGTTCCGCACCGCCCTTGAGACCCTGACCAGCGATATTTCGCCGGGGGTGCGACAGACCGCCTATGACGTGCTACGCGAAGAATTGTCACTGTCGGGCCAGACCAGTATTTTGCGGATGTTGGACAGATTCTGGGCGGATCTGGCGATTTATAGCGCAAAACCCGATATCAGCCCCGAAGATCTGCTGGGTGTCGCGCTGAACTGAAACGCTGGTTTGACGCGGCGCCACGGGCCTGCGGTTGTGACGCCTGCTGGGCGCGGCAAAGGGCCGTGAGACGCAGTGCCGGGATGTCGCAATAACCGGGTTTTGACTTGACATTCCGGCCCCTTTTTGTTCCGCTGTCCCGCATCGGATAAGTGTATTCTTATGGCATGTTTCCGGCTGTTCCTTGTGTTTCGTGCAGGGGCCCGGTTTCAGCGAGGTTGGAAAAATGTTTACAAAAAAAATGTGTGTCACTGTGATGTCGGCCAGTCTGGTATTGTTGCCGGTTCAGCGGGTTCAGGCCAGCGACGCGGCGAAAATTCTGGGCGGGTTGATCGTGGGTGGGATTATCATCAACGAGGTCAACAAGAACAACAAACGCAAGAAAGCGCAACAAACGGCCCCCAGCACCAGCACCGGGACCAGTTCTGCGCAACGCGAACAGAACCGGCAGGTGCAGACGGCGCTGAATTATTTTGGCTATAATGTTGGCACTGCAGACGGGTCAATCGGGCGCAACACGCGCAACGGTATCGCGCGGTATCAGGCGGATATGGGGTTTCAGTCCGATGGCCGGATCGAAGCGTTTGAACGCGACTTTCTGGTCAACAGCTATCAGCGCGCGCTGTCCAGCAGCCACGTTGCCCCCTATAACAACATTCTGGCCACCCAAGGCCAGGCCGGGTTGCTGCGCACCTATCGCAACGAACAGTTGGGCATAGCGACCCCGCAGGTGGCAGCGGCCCCCGCGCCGGCCCCCGCGCCGGCCCCAGTGCCCGCGCCAACGCCGGTGCCTGCCCCAACCGGGATCAAGACCGTGCCCTCGCGCGCTACCACCAGCACCGGTGCCTTGCCAGAGTTCACATATGGGCAAGTGGACAAGTCGGTGAACGAGTTTTGTAATGAAATCAGTGTTTTGACGGCGGCAAATGGCGGGATCACCACCAGCGCCCGGATCACGGACGCTGAATTCGCCCTGAACGAGCAATTCTGCCTGGCGCGCACCCATGCGATGGCCGAAAGCTCGCAGATCGAGGCGACCATTCCCAACATGACCAGCCCGCAGATCGAGGCGCAATGCAAAGGGTTGGCGCAAGCGATCTCTCCGCATATCGAAACGCTTAGCTCTGACCGGCCTGACACGGTTATCGCGGACACCTCGTTGTTTTTGCAAGACTCCGGTCGGCCACTGGATCAGCTGATTTCCGGCGGCAAGGTCTGTATCGGTGTCGGCTATCGCACGGATGACGCCAATATGGCGCTGGCCTCGGCTGTGTTGCTGGCAGCGGGTGGTCAGCTTGGCTATAGCGAGATGGTCAGCCACCAGATGCGCGAAGGGCTGGGCACCGCCCAGGTTCCGGCGCAAAAGGCGGCTGAATGGATGACATTGGCGCTTGGCGCGATGCAGGGCGGCGGGGCCACGGTTCTGGGCCAGTCGCCGGATCGCGCGGCGGTTCTGAACGCGGCCATGCAAGGCGGCGGACAGGGTGGCGCGGCGGCTTTGCCGGTCTTCCCGTCAAGCAACTAGGCCTTTGGGCGTGACGGCGTCCCGGTTTTGGCCGGGTCCAAGGTAGACGCGCCCAAGGTCAAAAGAAA
>JBLINN010000345.1:0-4216 GCA_047639325.1 Paracoccaceae bacterium
GTACCACTTTTCATAAGCCGCCGGATCGCGCAGCCGAAAATCCGCTGACAGATCGACGATCTTCAGATCCCGCGGCAGCGCCCGGATCACTTCCTGGCTGGTTTTATGCGGCAATGCGCAAAAGCACAAGTCGATCTGCGAAAAGTCGATTTCACCTATCTTACAAAGGGTTGGTAGCGAAAGGTGACGTAGATGCGGAAACACCTGTGCCATATCCATGCCCGCCTTACGCTCGGCCGCCAGCGCGGTGATGGTCATATTCGGATGGGTTGCGATCAGCCGCACCAGTTCGGCACCGGTATAGCCCGAGGCACCAAGGATGGCTATTTTATGGGTCATGTCAGGCCTCTTTCATTGACACTTTCAGACGAAGGGGATGTGCGCATTAACGCCCCGACCTGTCACACACAGGCTAATGGACGATTTTCACGCTTGGGAAAAGGTGATTTGTCGTCGCAAGAACTGTGTGGCCCGATCACTGACGCGCGCCGGGTCGCCGGTGGTCAGAAAACCGGCCTCGCCAGTGCCTAGCATATCGGGGTGCCGACCCAGATAATCGGCCAAACTTTCAGCTACCAGCTCCGCCTGCGAATAGACTTTTACGTCCGGCCCCAGCGCATCCTGAAACGCCTGTTCCATCAGCGGATAATGGGTACAGCCCAAAATCGCCGCCTGGGGCTGCGGCATCTTGCGCCGCAGCGCATCCACATGGCCGTGCACCAATGCCTCGGCCAGGATCATATCGCCGTCTTCGATGGCATCCACCACCCCACCACAGGCCTGCGCCTCGACATCCACGCCGATGGCGCGGAACGCCAATTCGCGCTGAAACGCCCGGCTGGCCACAGTGGCGGGCGTGGCAAACAGCGCCACATGCTGCACGGTTACTTCACGCGGTGGGGAATTATCGCCCCATTGCCGTTCCGTCAGCGCCTCGATCAGCGGCACAAACACCCCCAACACCCGTTTGCCCGGTGGCAAGCCACCTTCCTGCATCCGTCGCAACGCGGCGGCACTGGCGGTATTGCAGGCCAGAATCACCAGATCACAGCCGCCATCCCACAACCGCTGTACCGCTTTGACCGTCAGGTTGAACACGTCATCGGCGTCGCGCACGCCATAAGGCGCATGCGCATTATCGCCAAAATACAGTAAATCCACCTGCGGCAGCCGCTTTTGCGCTGCGTCCAAGACGGTCAACCCGCCCAAACCTGAATCAAAAATGCCAACTGCCATTTTATTCCACGATGCGCCGCCAGACCCGATCTTAAGCCCTGTGCCGTTCCTCAAATTCATAGCCGTAATCATATGATTTCAGCGGTGTCGGAGACAGCTCATACGTGGCTTTGCGCAGGAAATCCATCATTGCCTTCGAATCCCCTGACATCTGGTTCAGAATGTCACGCCCAATCGGGTTGCCAATAACCACCTGCACCGGTGTGTCATTGCGTTTCTTGAACTCTTTCAGCAGCAGGCCCAGCCGCAATGTGTAATGCAAATGGCTGGCAATCTGGAACAGGCGCGACGTGTGGCCATCAAAATAGATCGGCACCACCGTGGCGCCGGATTTGGCCACCATCCGCGCGGTAAACGCCCGCCAGCCCGGATCCATCGGGCGCGAAAACGGGCTGGCGGCGGTGCTGACGGTACCGCCGGGAAAGATGCCAATCGCGCCACCTTCGCGCAGATAATCCAGCGCCTTTTTGCGCGTGGCCAGGTTCATCGCCATCGCTGCACGGGTCTGGTCAAAATCAATGGGCAGCAGGACATTGTCCAGCTCGCTGGCTTTGCCAAACACCGAATTGGCCAGAATGCGAAAATCGCCGCGAATGTCTGACAGGATATGGCCCATCATCAACCCATCCAGAATGCCATAAGGATGGTTGGCGATCAGGATCAGCGGGCCGTCCCGGGGAATATTCGCCAGCGCCCCGCCGATCACATCCAGCGTCAGCCCATAGCGTTCCAGCATAACGGACCAGAAATCGCGCCCCGCCGCGACGTCGCGTTCATAACCGTCAGCCCGCTTGATCAGCTGCAACCGACCGGTGGAATTTTCAATCAGCCGGACCAATGCCCGCCCGCCCTTGGATTCGGCGGAATGGGCATAGGTGATATCACGGGCTATCTGATGACGACGGGACATTGGCGACTCCAACTTCGGACCCCAAAATGGATCGTTCGTAAAAATACCCAAGCCACATGACAGACGGGTGACAGGTTTTTATTCTGCCGCCTTGCTCAGGTCTGGCCCGCCCTGAAGGAACACCACCAGCAGTTCTTCGCGCCGCTTGGCCGCTTTGGCCTCGTTGGCCTGTTTCACCAGGCCAAAGCCGCGGATATCCAGAGGCAGCGCGGCCAAAGCCATGGCCACGTCCATGGTGGCGGGCGTTACCTTGGGTAGAACTGCCTTCATGTCTTTTTCGTATTGGTGGATCAGGGCGCGTTCGGTGCGGCGTTCGGCAAAATAGCCAAACGGGTCCAGGAATGTGCCGCGCAGGCCTTTCAGCTTGGCCAAAACCCGCAAAGGCCCGGCCATCCACGGCCCAAAGGCGCGCTTTTTCGGGCGACCATCGGGGTCCCTGCCGCCCAGAATTGGCGGAGCCAGATGGAATGTCATGCGTAGATCACCGTCAAATTCGACGGCGGCCTTTTCCTGACTGCTCAGCAACAGGCGGGCGACCTCGTATTCGTCCTTATAGGCCAATAGCTTGTGATAACCCTTGGCGACCGCCTCTTTCAGGCCAGCATCTTCGACCCCGTCCAGCATCTTGCGATAGCGTTTGGCCAAGCGATTGCCCTGATAGGCCACCAAATGATCGGCGCGAAACGTGATTTTTTCGTCCAGCGTTTTGGGCAGTTCCACCACATTCGGGGTCAACACCCGCGCCACTTCGGCCGGGTGCAGCACCGCCCAGCGGCCAATTTCAAAGGCGCGCAAGTTACGCTCGACCGCCGCCCCATTCAGGGTGATCGCCTGACTGATCGAGTCATGGCTTAGCGGGATCAACCCGCGCTGCCAGGCACCGCCAAACACCATCATGTTGGAAAAGATCGAATCCCCCAACGTGGCCCGCGCCAGATCAGACGCATCAAACAGATCCACCCGGTCCTTCATCCGCGCCTGCAACGCCAGCTCCAGCCGGTCCGTCGGCAGCGAAAATTCGGTGTCGCGGGTAAAGTCGCCGGTAATAATCTCGTGGTTATTCACCACCGCCCCGGTCTGGCCCGCACGGGTCAGGCCCAGCGTTTTGGCCCCGGCAGACACCACCAGATCGCCACCAATCAGCGCATGCGCCTCGCCGGTGGCGACGCGGATGGCGCTGATATCGTCCGGCGTTTCGGCCAGACGGCAATGGATATGCACCGCACCGCCCTTTTGCGCCAGACCGGCCATTTCCATCATGCCGGCCCCTTTGCCATCAATCTGTGCGGCCTGCGCCAGAACCGCGCCGATGGTCACAACGCCCGTGCCACCCACCCCGGTGACCACGACATTATGAGTGCCATTGATAACCGGCAGATCAGGCATTGGCAGATTAGGCAGCTCCAATTTGGTGGTTGCCTCTTTACGCAGCTTGGCGCCTTCGAGCGTAACAAAGGACGGGCAAAACCCCTTGAGACAGGAAAAATCCTTATTGCAGGACGATTGATCAATCGCCCGTTTGCGCCCCAGTTCGGTTTCTTTCGGCACAATCGACACACAGTTCGACTGTATCCCGCAATCGCCGCAGCCCTCGCAAATGTCGGTATTGATGAACACCCGCTTGTCCGGGTCGGGAAACTGGCCCCGCTTGCGACGGCGGCGCTTTTCAGCTGCACATGTCTGGATATAAACGATCGCCGACACACCCGGATGCGCGCGATAGGCTTTTTGCACCACGTCCAGTTCAGCGCGTTCATGGGTTTCAACGCCCTTCGGGAAGGCCTTGAAGTCCACATCTTCCTTTTCGTCATAAACCACGGCGATGTGTTCAATGCCCATTGCCTTTAACTCATGCGCGATGCGGGGGGCATCTAAACCACCTTCGTTTCCCTGCCCGCCGGTCATCGCCACCGCATCGTTAAACAGGATTTTGTAGGTCATGGTGGTGCCTGCTGCCACCGCCGCCCGGATCGCCAGAATACCCGAATGGTTATAGGTGCCATCGCCGATATTCTGGAACACATGTGGCGTCTTGGAAAACGGCGCCTCGCCGATCCAGTTGGCGCCCTC
>JBLINN010000346.1:0-4208 GCA_047639325.1 Paracoccaceae bacterium
GTTGGCCTTGCCCCCTATTTCCGCTGGTTACCGCCCGCCGAAATCTTCACCTTTGACTGGATCATGGCGCATCGCCTGGATACCGCCGTTGCCATTGTCGGCGCGCTTATTCTGATCCTGTCTTTCCATTTCTGGATGCGCGGCGCGGTTGCCAAACGCATCGCGGCCCCGCTGGCCGAGGTTTACGGCCAGGTTGATCTGAACCTGCGCAATGCCTTCCTGAAAAGCGTCGGCCTCTTCCAGTCGGTGTTCAACACCGAACCCGCCAAGAGGCCGCCACCCCGCCGCAGGCAACATAAAACCGCCCCCCCCCAGGCGGCCCTCACCCCATCCGCAGGCCGCCGGACAGGGTGATCGCCTGCCCGGTCATTCCATCGGATTCAGCCGATGCCAGATAGACCGCCAGATGCGCGATTTCCATCGGGTCCAGCAACCGCCCGATCGGAACCCGCGATATCAGCCCGGCTTTGATCTGATCCACCGGCACGCCAGAGATTTCGGCATGGGTGTCAAATGCATCCAACATATCGGTGTCCACAAACCCGGGACAGATGGCGTTGATGGTGATGCCATCACGCGCATGTTCCAGTGCCGCGCAGCGCGTCATGCCCACCACCGCGTGTTTCGACGCATTATAGGCCGCCTGGTTCGGGCTTTCGTGTTTGCCAGCGGTTGACGCGATGTTGACGATCTTGCCACCGCCCTTGCCCGCCATATGCCTTAGCGCGGCCTGCATGGCGTGAAACACCCCATAGGTGTTCACCTGCATCACCTGATCAAACTCTTCGGGCAGATAATCGACAAACCGGGCGGCTTTATAGACCCCCGCATTATTCACCAACACATCCAGCCCGCCCAACCGGTCAATACAGGCCGCAGTCATCGCAAACACCTGATCGCGGTCCGACACATCAGCGGCATAAACCTCGACCCGGCCCCCAAACGCGGCGGCGGCATCGCGGGTTGCGGCCAGGCGATCCTCGGCTGTGGCGACCAGAAACAGGTTAGCGCCTTCTTCGGCAAAGCGTTCGGCAATGGCGCGGCCAATGCCACGGCTGGCGCCGGTTATCAGGGCCGTGCGGCCTGCTAAACGTCCTGTCATGCTGTCATCCTTTAGGTAATATCTGAATTTACGGTAAAAGCCCGCCTTGGCCATGGCCGCAACAAACGGCACAGCGTTTTTCGATGTCTTTCGGCGTCTACAAGAGCCCGGATCAAATGTTCGCTCATACGGGGTACCTCTGAAAAGCAGAAAAACAGACCCGAAATATTACCAAATCCATCACAGATTTGACCGGCTTGGCCAAAGGGTAGAACCGCAAGGGCACAGTGACAACGGTTTGTGTGATTAGGGCGCTGCTACCGCCCAACCGCGACCTGACCACGCAGATGTGATCAACACGGCTTGACCTGTCCCGCGCTCTCGTGGTTTTGCAGGGCGACCCCTTGGGGTATGGCCAGTTCAGGAACCCGACTACCATGCTTAGACGCACCTATGACCGGACGATGGCACTGGCCGATCACCCCAAGGCCATCTGGTGGCTGGCGCTGATCGCCTTTATCGAATCTTCGG
This sequence comes from Paracoccaceae bacterium, assembly GCA_047639325.1. GTDB lineage: Bacteria > Pseudomonadota > Alphaproteobacteria > Rhodobacterales > Rhodobacteraceae > NVQY01. The sequence goes on from JBLINN010000346.1 coordinate 1,574, forward strand.
TGTTTCCGATCCCGCCTGACGTGCTGATGATCCCGATGATCCTGGCCCGCCCCAACCGCGCTTGGTTTATTGCCAGCGTGGCGCTGGTCGCGTCGGTGATTGGTGGCATGCTCGGATATGCCATTGGCGCCTTTGCCTATGAAAGCATCGGCCAGCCGATTTTGGCCAGCATGGGCAAGGGCGACGCAATGCAGGCGTTTAACACCAAGTTCAACGATTTCGGCTTTTGGGCGGTGCTGGCGGCCGGGGTCACGCCGTTTCCCTATAAGGTGATTACTATCATGTCCGGCTGGACCGGCATGCCGCTGGGGACATTCATTGCCACGTCAATCCTGGCGCGCGCGCTGCGGTTCTTTGTGGTGGCGGGCTTGCTGCGCGCCTTTGGGGCACCGATCCGGGATTTCATCGAAAAGCGGCTGGGGCTGGTTTTTGTTCTGTTTATCGTGCTGCTGCTTGGCGGCTTTGCTGTGGTAAAATACCTATGACAAATCGTTCTTTCCTGATCCTGTGTGCCGCCGGTGCCTCGGCTGCCGTATTGCTGGCAGCTTTTGGGTTTCAATATTTGGGCGGTATGGCGCCGTGCAAACTGTGCCTGTGGCAACGCTGGCCGCACGCCGCCGCCGTGGTGATCGGCGTCCTTGCCCTGTGGCTGCCGGGCCGCACCCTGCCCCTGCTGGGCGCATTGGCGGCGCTGACCTCTGGCGGGATTGGCGTGTATCACACCGGGGTCGAACGTGGCTGGTGGCAAGGGCCAACTACCTGCACATCCGGTCCCGTCGGCGGGCTGACACCAGAACAGTTGATGGAACAGATCATGGCCGCACCGCTGGTGCGCTGTGACGAGGTGCCGTGGGAATTGTTCACGCTGTCGATGGCCAGCTGGAACGCCATCGCGTCGGTTTGTATGGCCATACTGTGGCTGGCCGCCGCGCGCCGCACCAACTGATGTCGGCAATTTTTGGGCAGTGGCGCCGCCCAGAGAGATCACAATGAACACTCTGCGAAAAGTGCTATTGGTGTTGCTGGCGGGCGCTTTGGGCGGTTTCACCTCCGGTATTCTGGTGTGGGCCCTGGGTGCAGCCGGAATCACCCCGGCCCTTGGGTTCGCCATGACGCCAGACCTGACTGTGGGATGGATGTCCCGCCGGGTCTTTGCCAGCGCCATCTGGGGCATCATTTTCCTGATCCCTATTTATCGAGACTCTCCGGTACTTAAGGGGGCCATTCTGGGAATTCTGCCGTGGTTGTCCAGCATATTGATCGTCCTTCCCTATCGGATGGGCGTCGGTTTTCTGGGGCTGGATCTGGGGATGGGCACCCCTGTCTGGACCCTGTTGTTTGGCGTGATCTGGGGCGTCACCGGAACCGTTTTCCTGTCCCTGTATCGCCCCCAGGAAAGCTCAAAATAATATTGCACCCGCAGCCCAGCCCGTTAGGTCGCCTTGCGGGTCGCCAGCAACAGGCTGGTTTCACTGGTACTGACCCCCTCGAACAGCCGGATCTTGGCCAGCGTGTTGTCCATATCTTCAAGCGTTTCTGTGCCCAGCTCCACAATCAAATCCCAGCGGCCATTGGTCGAATGAACCGCCCGCACATTCGCCAACCCCTGAAGCTGGCGCACGATGCGCACTGTGCCGCGCCCCTCGATCCCGATCATCATTAGCCCGCGCACCGGGTCGCGCAGCGCATCCGCCTTTAGCACCACGGTAAAGCCCAGAATATCGCCGCGTTGGGTCAGCCGATCAATCCGGCTGCGCACGGTGGTACGCGACAGGCCCAATTGTATCGCCAGATCCGACAGCGACGCGCGGGCGTCATGGCGCAGCGCGGCAATCAGCCGTTCGTCCGTTTTGTCCACTTTAGCATCCGTTTTGATCGACCTGCGTTCAATACGGTCAGTTTAGCCGCTATCATGCAACACATTTCGAAACATACATTCCCTGACACGCGAATAGATGAGACCGAAATGGCACGAAACACCTGTATTCTTATTGGCGCCCCCGTCGACAGCGGCAAGCGTCGTACCGGCTGCCTGATGGGCCCGGATGCCTATCGCACCGCCGGATTGGCGCAGGCATTGGGCTCGCTTGGTCACAAGGTCGAAGACATGGGCAACCTGGCCCCGGCGGCGCATGTCGCAGATACCGGCGACACAACACTGCACGCGCCCAACCAAACCATCGGTTGGACCAATCGGCTGATCCGGGTGGCCGAAACGGCGATGACGCGCGGCACCCCGATCTTTCTGGGTGGCGATCACAGCCTGTCGCTGGGCAGCGTGGCCGGTGTGGCCAATTATGCCGCCACTCTAGGACGCAAGCAATTTGTGCTGTGGCTGGATGCGCATAGCGATTTCCATACCCCCGAAACCAGCGCATCCGGCAACCTGCACGGTACCCCTTTGGGCTATGTCACCGGGCGGGGTGGGTTTGCCGGCTTCCCCACCATCACCAACCCGATCCCGCAGGAAAACATCTGTATCCTTGGCCTGCGCTCGGTCGACGGGCCAGAGCGCGAGGCACTTGAGGCCAGCGCGATAAACCGCCACGACATGCGCGAAATCGACGAAACCGGCATCGCCCGCCCGCTGTCCGCCTTTCTGGACAAGGTGAGTGCCACTAATGGCATGCTGCAT
>JBLINN010000347.1:0-4201 GCA_047639325.1 Paracoccaceae bacterium
GCCAACCCGGATCCTCCGTTTGAAGGCAAAGAAACCCGGCTTACCAACCCGCAGCGATCAGACCCTAACCTGAAAACCCATCAGGCCGGTTGAACTGCCCGCCAGACGGGAAGGCCCGTCTTTCGGCCAGCCCCAACCGGCCAAGGTGGTTGTCGCTCAACAGTCACCTTGCGCGGCAAGGGAATATCGCGCGGGGCGGTCAGATACTGGATGCATCTATTACCCGGCAGGTGATTGCAGGCAATCACCGAGAGGGCATTGTCCCGGTACCGCGCAACCACAACACCCGCGAGGAAAATGCGGCGATCAAGGGCGGCGAGGAACCGGAAGGCTGGGAAAACAAGCCCGCCAAGCGGTCGCAGAAGGACGTTGATGCGCCCCTCTCGGGCATTCAAGGAATGCCCTGCCGGGCAAGGGATGGACGAAGAAACACGGCAAAAGCCACTGTGGCTACAAGAACCATGTGAACGTGGACCGCAAGCACAAGCTGATCCGACGCTATCACGTCAGCGACGCTGCCGTTCATCCCGCTCATCGAATGCAATGCATTCGACTGCCCGGCAGTGGACAGTCAGACGGTGGACGAGTTGCTGATGCGCGGCAATACCGCTTCCGGGGTTTGGGCAGATGCGGCCTACCGGTCGGAAGAAATCGAGGCGAAGCTCAGGGCAAGAGGGCTGACCAGCCGCATCCACCGCAAGGGAAAACGGGGCAAGCCTCTGACCGAACAGGCAATGAAAAGCAACAGGACGAAATCCTCGGTTCGTGTCCGGCCCTCTCGTGCATGCAAGAGCATGCACTGCCGTGCAATGGTCGAGCATGTGTTCGGCGCGCAGGCGAACGACATGGGTGGCACGCTGGTGCGAACCATCGGTCTGGCGCGGGCCAAGGCCAAAATCGGGATGAAAAACCTCGTCTACAACATCCGCCGACTTGGTCAGTTGCATCGGATCAATCCGTTCCCGGCTTGAACGCACGAGGATGCGGACGCGATCTGCACCGTCAAGGCCGACACGGATTAGGGATCGACCCTGATTACCCTAATTTCAGCACGGCCAACGACCCAAAACATCGAAAACAAGCCCGCTAAGGCCTTAAAAAGGCCAATAAATCGAGGTGCCCTGATGGGTGTATCGGGCTTGCCCTATGGGCGGCAGCCGGGCAATTGCCCCGATCACCCGGGCGCCGCAACCCGATGATCCGTCTGGCGCTTGTCCTGCTGACAGGCTTTGCGCTGGGCATACTGCTGACGGGCAACCTGTTTGGCGCCTTCTACCCGGTCCTGTTCTTTGACCACCTACCAGTACCCCTCTGGCTGGTTGGGTTGGTGGTGGGCCTCGTGGGCCTCGTGGGCGGCGGGGTCGCCCGGGGCGTGCTGCGCCGCTATCTAAAGCCGCTGGTCCGGCCCCGCAGCCACTACACGGTAGCGATCATCACGGGCGTGGCTGGCATGGCCATCAGCGCCGAAATCTGGCGCACAGGCGTCGTCTCGCGCTTTGCGCCTGACCAGTTGGAAACTTGCAGCTTTCTGGCCTCGATGCACAGCGCGCCGCGGGATTTTCAGTTTTATCTGCATTCCGCCATGGTCAAAGATTGCACCGCCTATGGCTGGAACTATCGCACCAAGGCTCCCTATAAAATCCCCGACCCGGCAGTTGCAAATATCATGCCCCGCGATTGGTTTACTGACGGCACGCGGTGCGGCAAGGCTTGGCAGACGGCGTCGGATTCCCCTGTCCCTTCATCATTCCAAGGCCAATCACATGACCCAACCCAAACTCGACTTTAACAGTCCGCAAGAGCTGGGCCAGCTGTTGGACATCACTTCGCGCAGGTTGCATTTCATCAACCGGGTCTCGGGTGAGAGCAATTACATGTGGCACCTGGCCGAAGTGATCGATGCCGTGGGTAAACTGGCCGCGTTGATTGAGGATAAAGAAACCTCTGCCGCCTTTGGCGATGGGTATTCGCCGGGCAGGCTGGACCGCGATGAACGGACCGACCGGATTTTGGCGTTGCTGCGGGTCCGGTTATAGACCTGAAGCCCCTGGGCTGGTCACCCTGCGGGCGCTGCAATTGTGCACGCACGCTTTTCGCCCAGGGCGTTTGCTGCATGGCAGCATTGTCCAGTCTGCGGGTGAAAACTGGTGGGTGTTACGCTGGATTAGGGATGGGGAGGGCCACTGGAATTCCAGGAGTGTCCCATGAGAACCGTCAAAGAACCAAATCCCGAAACGATCCGCGAGGCGCTTGCCGCGCTAAAGTAGGCATTTGCGTATTACACGCCACCACCCGCCCAACCTGACAAAGAAGAGGCCCGCGATACCTATTATGAATACCACTCGGCGGCCTGATCTGCAGGCTTTGGCGGGCAATAGGCAGGCCTGATGGCAATTACGCTGCCCGTTCTGGCCAGCGCTTTTTGGCAGGGCTAGACGGGGTCAGGGCCGCGCCAAAGACCACCACACAGGGCTTTCCCTGCCGGGCGATCTGGCGCAGTCTTTGGGCCAACCCCAAGGAGCGCGCCTGATGCCTATTGATCCCCCCGCCGACGCCGATAGCCGCCGCGCCATCGCCCCGGTGATCTGCTATCCGCCGGAAACCCTGCCGCAACCGGACCTTGCGCGCTATGCCCACGCGCGCGCCACGGCGCAAAAGACCAGCGAAACGCTTGTTCCGGCGCGCGAGGCGGCGTGTTTCACGGTGCCGTCCGGGCAGTTCTTTCGCATATCATCCGTTGATGGCCCGCAAGTGGGGGATTTGAACCTGTGGAACGCGCAAGACTTGTCGGAACGGTTCTATTCCGGCAAATCCCGCGCCCTGCATGGCACCCATCTGGGCATCGGCGAACGCATGTGGTCCAGCTTTCCGCATCTGCGCCCGATGGCAACGATCACCGATGATACGCTGGGCTGGTACGGGATCGACGCATTTGGCGGCTCGGTGCATGACGTGATCGGCACCCGTTGCGATCCTTACACCGGCAACCTGCTGGCGGGCAGCCAGTATCACCATTGCTGTCATTCCAACCTGACGCGTGCCTTGGCCGAACATCTTGGCATCCCCGATATTGCCGCCGAACCGCATGTGCATGACGTGCTGAACGTATTCATGTGCACCGGCTTTACCCGCGATACCGGCCAGTATTTCATGAAGGCCAGCCCGGTGCGCCCCGGCGATTACCTGGAATTCTTTGCCGAGATTGACCTGCTTGGCGCGCTCAGTGCCTGCCCGGGGGGCGATTGCTCGTCAGAGCATTCCAGCGACACCGCCGCCTGCTATCCGCTGCTGGTTGAGGTTTTTGCACCTGCAGCCGACGCCTTGGGCGATTGGCACAGCCCACCACCCAATGGCTATGACCGGACGCATGGGCGGTCGCGGTCTGCTCTTTAAGCCTTTGCGGGCTTGCCTCGCGATGTCGGCGTCAGGCAAAGGCCGCGTGTAGCGCAATTTCGACCATATCGCCAAAGCTGTTTTCGCGCTGGTCCGATGGCAGGGACTCGCCGGTGATCAGATGGTCCGATACCGTCAGCACTGCCAATGCGCGCCGGTTGTGGCGGGCGGCCAGCGTGTACAATTCCGCTGCTTCCATTTCGACGCCCAAAATGCCGTGGCGCACCATTTGTTCGTTCAGATCGGGGCGTTCGTCGTAAAACACGTCTGACGAGTATATTCCGCCGACATGGGTGCGGGTGCCTTTGGCCTTGGCGGCCTGAACAGCGGCGCTTAACAATGACCAATCCGCACAAGGCGCATAATTCACCTCGCGGAAAATCCCGCTGGATGGCGATGTGATTGTACTGGCGGTCATCGCCACAATCACATCGCGCAGTCCAACGTGATCCTGCATCCCGCCACAAGAGCCGATGCGGATCAGAGTTTTGGCATTATAGTCCCGGATCAGTTCATTCACATAAATGGACAGTGACGGCATCCCCATACCGCTGCCCTGAATGGTAACCCGATGCCCGTTCCACGTTCCGGTAAACCCCAACATTCCCCGCACTTCATTGACCAGCTGGACGTCCGACAAAAAAGTGTCGGCCGCCCATTTCGCACGATACGGATCACCGGGTAAAAGAACGGTTTCCGCTATATCGCCAGGCTGGGCGCCAATGTGAATGGTCATGTCAGGGCTACTCCGGGGTTAAATTTCCAGGTCGGTGATATCTGCACCGGCTGAAAGAGAATCGTGAAACCA
>JBLINN010000348.1:0-4178 GCA_047639325.1 Paracoccaceae bacterium
GGATGGTTGGCCCGAAGAGGACGCGGCGTGGATCACGCCTCAAGGGGTTTCGACCCGGCTGCATTGGGCCTTGTCCGCGCCGCAAATCCTGCGCCCCGATCTGCCCGATCCGCGCGACTTTGTGACCCAGGCGCTGGGCCCATTTGCGCCGCAACCGGTGGTTTTTGCTGCTAATGCCGCCGAGAGCCGCTCTGACGCCATCGGGCTGGTTCTGGCCGCCCCTGCCTTTCAGCGCCGATAGGAGTAAGACAATGAAACATCAATTAACGCGGCGCCATTTCCTGACACGCTCGGCCCTGATTGGCTGTTGCGCCGCCGCCAGCCCACTGTTGACCCCGGTCAGCCTGGCCGCCGCGCCCTGGGAGGGGCGGCTGGTGGTGATCATCCTGCGCGGCGGGATGGACGGGTTGGACGTGGTTCAGCCCTGGGGCGCGCCGGAATATGCCGGGGTGCGTTCTGCGCTAAAGGGTGGGCCAGCGAATGGCGCGCATGATCTGGATGGGTTTTTTGCGCTGCACCCCGGGCTGGGGCCACTGATGCCGCTTTGGGCGCGCGAAGAACTGGGGTTTGTCCACGCAGTTGCCACGCCCTATCGCAATAAACGCAGCCATTTTGACGGGCAGGATTTGCTAGAGGCCGGAACCGACAGTCTAAGCGGCGCGCGCGATGGCTGGCTGAATCGGATATTGCAAGTGATGCCGGGCGTCACCGGACGCACAGCCTTTGCCATCGGCAATGGCGAGATGAACCTGCTGGCCGGGCCCGCGCCCGTCGCAGACTGGTCGCCCGACGCCAATCTGGTGATGAGCCCGCAGGCAACCCGGCTGGCGGAACTGGTGATGCAAAACGACCCGGCGTTTCACGCGGCCTTGTCCGAGGCGATGATGATATCGGGGGGCAGCGCAGCAGGGGCTGAGATGGGGGCGCCCAAACCGGCGCGCGGCAAGGCGCATATCAAGATTGCCGAATTCGCCGCCGAGCAATTGCGCGGTGATACCCGCGTTGCGTCGTTTTCGATCAACGGCTGGGACACGCATAACCGGCAAGGACGGGCGTTGCCGAGTGCGTTATCGCGTCTGTCGGACACCATTTTGGCGCTGCAAAACGGGCTGGGGCAGGGGCTGTGGCAAAACACAGCCGTGGTGGCGATGACCGAATTTGGCCGCACGGTGCGCGAAAACGGCACCGGCGGCACCGATCATGGCACTGGCGGTGCAATGGTTCTGGCCGGGGGGGCAATCCGTGGCGGGCGGGTCTGGGGTGACTGGCCGGGACTGGCCGAGCAGGACCTTTATGAACGCCGCGACCTGATGCCGACACAGGATGTGCGCGCCCCCGCGGCTTGGGTGATGCGCGGAATGACCGGACTGGACCGTAGCGTGCTGGAAAGCACTGTATTTCCGGGGTTACAAATGGGCGCGGATCCGGGAATTTTGCGCTGAAACCTATGCCGGGGGAATTGCCGGGGCCACAAAGGCTTGGCGCGGGCATTTTATCGGCCTAGGGTCCGGCATATGACACAGATTTATCCTGATCGCCCCGTGGGCGGGCCCGTGTCCGACTGGACCCCACCCTTGGCCCCGATGGGCGAGGTGTTGCAAGGGCGCTATGTCCGTTTGGAACCGCTGTCAGCCGACGCCCATGCCGCGCTGTTGTTCCGGGCCTATGCCGGGCAAGACTCGCTGTGGGACTACATGCCTTACGGGCCGTTTTCGTCAGTGGCGCAGTATCACCGCTGGGTCAGCGATACCGTGGCCGACAAGGCGCATCTGTTCTACGCGATCCGCAATCTGGAAACCGATGAAATCGGCGGCGTCGCCAGCTATCTGCGTATCCGCCCCGAGACTGGGTCGATTGAGGTGGGCAACATCAATTACGCCCTTTGTCTGCAACGCACACGCGCGGCCACCGAATCGATGTCGCTGATGATGGCCTGGGCCTTTGACGCGGGCTATCGCCGGTACGAATGGAAATGCAACGCCCTGAACCGCCCGTCCCGCGCCGCCGGTCAGCGGTTGGGGCTTAGTTTCGAGGGCGTTTTCCGTCAGCATCTGGTGGTCAAGGGACGCAACCGCGACACCGCATGGTTTGCCGCCATCGACAGCGAATGGCCCGCCCTGCGCGAGGCGATGCGGGTGTGGTTGGAACCGCGCAATTTTGACGCCCAAGGCCGCCAAATCGAAAGCCTGAGCGATCTAACACGGCTGGTGCGGGTGGCGTCAGACCCGTCATTGTAAGGGGCTGTTTGCCCTTCGGTGATCGCGGTTTTGCTGCACCGGCCCCATTCTGCGACAGGGGCTTATTCCCCAGACCGGCTTCACGCTTTCCGCAATATGCGGCTGCACCTTGGTTTGCCCGGCACTGTGTACAGGCTAACGTCTTCTCATTCCCATGCGGGGTTTCGCTGCAGTTTGCGTATCTTTGGCGTTTCGGCACACCATCGCAAATACAGTTTCCGCAGGCCTACCGTCGATGTTCCAGCATCAGTTTATGCGCCGGGGGCAGGATGCAGCCGCCACGGTTGTTCCGGATTTTCCGCGCCGCGATCCTGGCCTGCACATAAAGTGCGACAACCAGTGAACACAGGGCGATGACAAAGGTCTCGATCATCTTATATCGCCCTTTTCTGTTCCAGCCGTTCCTGCACAAGGCCGGCAATCCGCGCCGTATCAGTGGTGACCGGGCCGCCTGTGGCACGGGCGCGGGCCAGATCATCGGCGGCTTTGGCCAGAATTGTGTCATGGGCACTGCGGGCAACACCGCCAACAAACTGCGCCACATAGTCCAATACCTTGCCGTCACTCAGGTCGTTCAGCACGTCGGCCACATGGGCCATGTCGTCTTGATAGGCCAGCTTGTCCGGGCGGATCATCTCATCCTGCACGTCCCGGGGACCGGATGGCTGGCGGTCGGCTGGCAGGCGCGACAGAACCGCATTCTGGAACACGGCCAGCGACTGCACCGGTTTGGCAAGGAACCCGTCCGCTCCGGCGGCAATGGCTGCGTCTTCGGCAAAATCATCCCCCGATGTGCCCAATATGACCGCAACCCGTGGTACTGTTTGGGCCAGTTCGGCGATCAGGTCCTCACCCGATCCGTCAGGCAGGCCCAGATCGACAATGATCACGCTGGGGCGATAAACCTGCAGATGCCGACGCGCCGATTTCAGGCAGTCGGCCCGGCGGATGCGCGCCCCACTGCGCAAACACAACAGGCGCATGGCCTCGCAGGCATAAAGGCTGTCCTCAACCACAAGAATGGTTAACCCCAGCAAGGGTCGGTTGGATGTGGGCAGGCGGTGCGGGGTGGCGAATGGGTCAGTATCGTCCATCGGCAGGCTCCTCTCAGCAGACGACTCAAGGCTAGACCGGCGATGGCTAACAGGCAGTTAACAGCGACGACAAAGACCGGCATATGTGTCGCCCCTTGCCCCCGCCCCGATCCCGCCGCATAACCCGGGCAAATACGCCGCCTTTAGGAGAGTTGCCATGATCGGCCGTCTGAACCACGTAGCCATTGCCGTCCCTGATCTGGACGCCGCCATCGCGCAATACCGCGATGGGCTGGGTGCCACGGTTGGCGCGCCGCAGGACGAACCCGACCATGGGGTGACGGTGGTATTTATCACGCTGCCCAATACCAAGATCGAACTGCTGTTCCCGTTGGGCGATAACAGCCCGATCACCGGCTTTCTGGAAAAGAACCCGGCAGGCGGTATTCATCACATCTGTTACGAGGTCGATGACCTCCTGGTGGCGCGCGACCATTTGCTGGCCACCGGCGCCCGGGTTCTGGGCAGTGGCGAGCCGAAGATCGGCGCGCATGGCAAGCCGGTTTTGTTCCTGCACCCCAAGGATTTCAACGGCTGTCTGGTGGAACTGGAACAGGTCTGAGTCTTTTCCCGGCCTTGTCCCAATGCGGGCTGGGGCCAAGTTACAGGAGGCCGCACATGGCCATCACCTCGGCAATTGTTCTCTACGCCGTCATCTGGTTCATGACGTTCTTTGTCGCGCTGCCAATCCGGATCAAAACCCAAGGCGATCTAGGCGATGTTGTGCCGGGCACCCAAGCGGGCGCGCCCGAGCATCATCACCTGCGCAAAAAGGCGATTATCACTACAATCGTGGCCAGTGTGCTTTGGGTGATCATTGCCGGAATCATCCTGTCGGGCTGGATCC
>JBLINN010000349.1:0-4173 GCA_047639325.1 Paracoccaceae bacterium
TCCTTTCCTTGACATTTGTACCCCACACTCTTTTGGCAAGTGCGCTTTCAGACGATCAGGTAAGCGCAGTTGCGACCGACCTGGAGGGGGGGATAGATCAGTGCCAGTTGGTTGCTGAAGCCTATCGAATTGACTGTTTGCGTTATGCGGTTGGCGATGCGACGGATGCGACAGCAAAGGACAACACCGCCAAACGGGCGAACAAGGCCCTGCAAACTTTGGAAAGCCAGCTGAAAAAGATTGTGCGCAAGAACCGGGACAAGCAGGCCCCAAAAATAAGCTTTAATGGCAATCAGTTAACGGCCGTGAGCGCCCCGACCCTTGGGGCTGCCCAGGCTTCGGCGCAGCAGGCGCTGGCACAGACCCAGACGATGTTGCTGAAGGCAAACCCAAAGGCACCGTTGCGGTTTGTCCGGATTTCCGATGCGCTGGATTCGGGTAAGGTGCTGTTACGCTCGGCCTGATCGGGCGCTGTGCGTTGGGCGCCGCTGTTGACCGCCACATTGAAAGGGTAAAATGATGACAATGATAATACGCCCGATTGCTTTGCCAGACGTGCCTGCCGCCTGTCGGATTCTGAACGATATTATTCGTGCGGGCGGCACAACCGCGTTTGAAACCCCGATGGACGAAACCAGGTTTGCCGATATCTATCTGTTGGGCACGGACCTGATCTGTTGCCACGTGGTGTTGGACGGCGATGACCAGTTGGCGGGGTTCCAATGGATGGGCCGCAATCCTAAATTGCCCACCGATTGCGCTGATATCGCTACCTTTGCCCGGCGCGACCCTGCGTTGCGCGGTGCCGGTCGGGCCTTGTGTGCTGTGACCAAGGCAGCCGCTTTGGCGCTTGGCTTTAGCCAGATCAACGCGACGATCCGCGCCGACAATGTGCCGGGCCTAGGGTATTATTCCAAAATGGGTTTTGTCGATTTTACGGTGGCCAAGGCGGTGCCGTTAAAGGATGGCACGCCGGTGGACCGGATTTCGAAACGACTTGCCTTGGCCTGACAGAATCGTCTGGTGGCAAGGGAAACGCAAATGATCAAGGGAGAGTAAGATGCTGATTGTCACAGGAATAATCGAAGTTGGCACGGGCGATACCGCCGCAATGGCTGCCGCCGCGCGCGACATGGTTGCGGGTACGGTGGTGGAGGCCGGGTGCCATGGGTATGAATTTTCGCAGGATGTTTCCAACACCACCCGATTCCGCGTCTACGAGGAATGGGAAGATCAGGCCGCGCTTGATGCCCATGCCCTGACACCGCATATGGCCACTTTCAGGGGCGTTTTGGGCGGGTTGACCGTGGTTTCGCGCGAGATTGCATCGTTTGTGCCGGGGCCGAAACAGGCTCTGGGTTAAGCGCCTCCCACGCGCCACTGGGCAGGCCGTCCAGCGTCCAATCGCCAATCCGCCAGCGGATCAGGCGCAGGGTGGGGTGGCCCACGGCGGCGGTCATACGACGCACTTGCCGGTTGCGCCCTTCGCGCAGGGTCAGGGCAATCCAGCTGTCCGGCACAGATTTACGCACCCGGATCGGCGGGGTGCGCGGCCACAGATTTGCCGGTTCTTCAATACATTTCACTTGCGCCGGGCCGGTCAGGCCATCTTTCAGCGTGACGCCATCCCGCAACGCTTGCAGGGCCTGATCGTCCGGCACGCCCTCGATCTGCACGAAATAGGTCTTGGCCATCTTGTGACGCGGATCAGCAATCCGCGCCTGCAACGGGCCGTCATCCGTCAGCACCATCAGTCCTTCGCTGTCCCGGTCCAATCGCCCCGCCGGATAGATCCCCGGCAGGTGGATAAAGGCAGACAAGGTCCGGCGCGGCCCGTCTTTCTGGCCGCCGTCGGTAAACTGGGGCAGCACATCAAACGGTTTATTAAAGCGGATCAAGCGGGTCATGCGGATCGTCCTAGCCCGGTGCGTGGCGCCTGTCCAACGGGATAGGCCATTTGGCCGGTGCCCTTGTGGATAAATGTCATTTCCCTGTCACGCATCAGCGGTATTTGGTCGGCGACATATTGTGGAAACTCAAGGCTTGTCACGCGTCAAACACGATATATAGTCACAATCAAGCCGGGGCGGGTCTCCCTGCCTTGGCCCCGGATCGGGTGCAGGGCGAAGATGGAGTCGAATGATGGACGGTGATTTCAGAACTGATTTTGTGCGGGAACCGGGCGCATTGAAGCATCACCCGGCGCTGGTATTGAACGCCGATTACCGACCCTTGTCCTATTATCCGCTGTCGCTGTGGTCCTGGCAGGACGCGGTCAAGGCTGCTTGGCTGGACCGGGTGGACATCGTCGCCGAATATGACGAGGTGGTGCGCAGCCCCAGTACCGAGATCCGCATTCCGTCCGTGGTGGTTCTAAAAGACTACGTAAAACCGCAAAAACGCGTGGCCTTTACCCGGTTCAACCTGTTCCTGCGCGATAAATTCTGCTGCCAATATTGCGGTGCCCGTGGCGATTTAACCTTTGATCACGTGGTGCCGCGCGCTGCGGGTGGGGTGACCAGCTGGCAGAATGTGGTGGCGGCCTGTTCACCGTGCAATCTGCGCAAAGGGTCCAAAAGCCTGCATCGCACCGGCATGTCCCTGCGCCGCCCGCCGCGCCAGCCCGGCGCGGAAGAGCTGCGCAATAGGGGACGCAAGTTTCCGCCCAACCATTTGCACGAAAGCTGGATGGACTTCCTGTACTGGGACGCCGAGCTAGAAGCTTGAACGCAGCGCCTTGTTGGGATGGCGGAATTTTGAGTATTTACAACAAGAAAAAGATCGGGCGCTTCTTGCCCCTTTTTCTTGTTGTAAATACTCAAAATCCAACCTTGGCCATCAGCGCGCCCTTTCAGGTGTTGCGCGATGCAGCATTCCAAACAGATCACGCGGGTCGTCTGGATCGGCTAGCAGATCCAGCGCGTGGAACAGGCCGGTATCTTGCAGTTGGTCGCGCACATAACGCAGGGCGCTGAAATCCTCGATCGCAAAGCCGACACTGTCAAACAGGGTAATCTGGCCGTCTGACACGCGCCCGGGCGCAGTACCGGAAATCACTTGCCACAATTCAGTGACCGGATGATCTGGGGTCAGTTGCTGAATTTCACCTTCTATGCGGGTCTGGGGTGGGAATTCCACGAAGATATCAGACCGGTGCAAGATGCCGGGGGCCAGTTCGGTCTTGCCGGGGCAATCACCGCCGATGGCGTTGATATGCACGCCGGGGCCGACCATGTTATCGCTTAAGATCGTCGCGCATTGTTTGTCTGCCGTGCAGGTGGTCAGGATCTGCGCGCCCTCGATGGCCTGTTCGGGAGAGGTGCAGGGGATCACAGTCAGACCGTGGCCGCGCAGGTTGGCGGCGCATTTGGCGGTGGCGGCGGGATCGTTGTCGTAAAGGCGCACGGTGTCGATGCTGCAGATCGCCTTCATCGCCAGCGACTGAAATTCTGATTGTGCACCATTGCCGATCATCGCCATGGTGGTGGCGCCACGCGGTGCCAGGTGACGGGCGACCATGGCCGAGGTGGCCGCCGTGCGCAGCGCAGTCAGCAGCGTCATCTCGCTTAGCAGTACAGGGTACCCCGTGGCCACATCGGCCAATAACCCAAAGGCTGTAACGGTTTGCAACCCGTTCTTCGTGTTCTTTGGGTGGCCGTTGACGTATTTGAATCCATATACCTCGCCATCCGAGGTTGGCATCAGTTCAATCACCCCTTCGGCGGAATGGCTGGCGATGCGCGGGGTTTTGTCGAACAGCTCCCAGCGTTTGAAATCAGCCTCGATATAATCGGCAAGACCGATCAGCATCGGTTCCAGCCCCACATGGTGGACCAGTTGCATCATGTGATCGACAGAGACAAACGGCACCAGGGCCTTATCCGACGGGGTCATGTTGATTTCCTTATCCATAGGCGCGGGTTGGGCGGTCGAACACCCGGCGGCCCAGCGAAGAGGCTGCCAGATCGACCATCAGTTGGGCTGTACGACCGCGTTCATCCAAAAACGGGTTCAGTTCGACCAGGTCCAGCGAAGTCATCAACCCGCTGTCATGCAGCATTTCCATCACCAGATGCGCCTCGCGGATGGTGGCGCCGCCGGGGACAGTGGTGCCGACGGCGGGGGCGATGCCTGGGTCGAGGAAATCGACGTCCAGCGACACATGCAGCATGC
>JBLINN010000350.1:0-4148 GCA_047639325.1 Paracoccaceae bacterium
GCGCGGTCCTTGCGGGCAAGCTCGCGTTCATTCGTCGGGCAAACAGTCCAGGGGACTGTTTGCTAATCCTCCTCATTCCTTGATCCGCTTTCTCTCTTCCCTTGTGGCCTGTCTCAGTCGCGCCGTACTGGTGCGATCCCAGTCGTTCGCCTGCTCGCAGGCCCCGCGCCAGGCCTTGATCTGTTCAGCAAAAAGCCCGCGCTGGCGACAGTATTCCGCCAGATCGGCGTCATTCATCGCAGCCGTCTCCAGCACCGCCGCGAACTTGTCGCGCGACGTCCAGCCCTCGGGGCCAGCATCAGCATCGGGCAAAAGCTGACCCTTACCACGCGCTTGAGCCGGGCAATTGTGCAGCGTCGCCTCTGAAATCCCCTCCTCTTGCAACAAGCGCCGCACAGGCAGGTTGTTCCGAGGCAGCATCCGCTTCAGCACAGCTGCCCTGCGTTCCGGTGAATATCCCATGTCATCGTCCTATCCCGCCCACCTGAGATATAGAGGAAAAGTAGAGCAGCGGACAACATCCCTGACAGAGGGGGGGTCCCTGAGCTGACCCATGTCATCCAGCAATCCCAGGGCAAGATGCCCAAAAAGGTCAAGCCGGGCACGGCACTGATTTCCAAATGACACCGCCGGAGCCCCGCCCGCTGCGACACCACGCCCCTTTCCCCGCGCCCTGATCCCCCCGATACTGCGCTCCACAGGAGCTAAACCATGCGCGCACTCCCGGATGTGATTACCACCATCACCCTGCCCTCGGGGTCGGTAACGGTGGACGAGCACGGCTATCTGACCAGCCCTGCCGATTGGACGCCGGACTTTGTCAACCTCGTGGCGGCACAAGAGAATCTGACCCTGTCACCACTGCATCACGAAGTGATCGGGTTCATGCGGGAGTATTACGATTTGCACGGGGTCGCCGCCGATGCGCGGTTTGTGTTGAAATACCTGGCCGCGCGCAACGGGCTAACCAAATCCGGGGCGAAACAGGCGTTGTTCTCCCTATTTCCCTACGGCTATGTCAAACAGGCGTGCAAAATCGCCGGAATGAAACAACCCCGCGCTTGGTCTACAGGCTGACCCCCGTAGGGTGTGCTTTTAGCGCACCCTTGCAACGCAAAAGGTGCGCTAAAAGCACACCCTACGACCTCACCCAGCTAACGATCTGGGCCTCGCCCATCGCGCCGGACTGGCGTTTCGCCTCGCGACCACCAGAGAACGCTACCATCGTGGGAATGCCGCGAATGTTGTATTTGGCCCCCGCAGCCGCGTGATCCTCGGTGTTCAGCTTGACCAATCGCGCCTGCCCGTTCAATGCCTTGGCCGCTTTGGAAAATTCCGGCGCCATCATCTTGCACGGGCCACACCACGGCGCCCAGAAATCAGCGATCAGTGGCAGGTCGTCATTCTTGGCTGCCTTGGCCAGAATGGCCGGGTTAACCTCGACCGCTTTGCTGGGCATCAAGGCCGCGCCGCAGGTGCCGCATTTCGCGCCGCTACCCAGCCGGTCCTCGGGCACGCGGTTCATTTGTCCGCATTCCAAACAGGTCAGTTTCTTGCCAGGCATCGCGATGTCCCCTCTCAAACCAGATAACATATTCAGTTTACCATATAGGACGTCGCAGCGCCACATCAAGCTAGCCCCACCCGCCGCATCACAACCGCGTTAGGGGCCTCGCGCCAATCACGGACCCGGCTTACCTATGTCGCATGACACATCTGAAATCCGCTTTGATATTCCTTGGCCTGCCCCTGGCAGCGGCCCTTCTGGCCAGCGCAACCGGGGTGACGCAAATCTTTGGCGCGCATCCCTGGTGGGCGCAACAGGTGATCTGGATCGGCCTGCTCGTCGGCCTTACCCTCGCCGCCATTGCCCGAGCCCTGCCTATCAGTCACATTCCCCGCGTGGCCGGGTTTGTCCTGCTGACCCTGACCGCTATCGCCACCGCAACCACTGGTAAATCCCGGTTCGCCGCCTCTTACGCCGAAGATGCGTTTGCCGGGCAAATGTGGTATTTTGGCTGGATCGGCATCTGTGCCCTGACCGCCGCAACCCTGGCGTCACTTTTGACAGATCACCGTCTAACCCATTGACCCGACGGGCCCACAAGCCAAAAATGCAGATATCCCGTTTTCTAGTGAGTGAGCCTTTGACATGATGATCCGCCGCGATTTCCTTGCCTCTACCGCCGCCATGACAGCCACTGCACTGCTGCCGCAGGGGGCCGCTGCCGCCACCGAATTTGATGCCACACCGCAATATGTGAAGATCAAAAAACAGTTCCTGCCCGGCCAATTGCTGATCCTGCCCCGGTCCTATTACCTGTATTTCGTGACCGAGCCGCGCAAGGCGATCCGCTATGGCGTAGGCGTCGGCAAGGCGGGGCTGGAATTCACCGGCACCGCGACGATTGATGTGAAAAAGGAATGGCCCACCTGGCGCCCGACGCAGGAAATGATCGAACGTTCACCGCGCAGCTACGGCAAGTTTGCCAATAATAAATACGTCCAACCCGGCGGGCCGGAAAACCCACTGGGCGCGCGGGCGCTGTACCTGTTCCAGAAGGGGGTCGATACCTATTTCCGCATTCACGGTACCACCGCGCCGGAAACCATCGGGCAATCCGCATCTAATGGCTGTATCCGGATGCTGAACGAACATGTGATGGACCTGTATGAACGGGTGCCTGTGGGCACAGTCGTCACGGTGCTGTAGCCTCCTTGGGTTTGTCGCGCTGTTAATCTGAGGCGGACGGTTATGATATTGATTTTTGCCCTTATGGCCCTGTCTGTTTCAGCCTCGTTTGGCGTCGAACATGGCGCAGGTTTCCGGCCTGACGACCCGGCTGAAACCGCCGCCGTCATCGAACGTCTGACCCCGTTGCAGCAGCTGTCCTTTGCCACCAGTTTCGAATATTGTGGTTATCTGGGCCATACGCCCGCCGGGAATATCGGGTTTACCGAGATGATTCGCGGCGGGCACAATGGCTGCACCCCAAAAATGCCCGCAGGCGGCCTGTCGCTGGCGGCATCGCTGCACACGCATGGCGCGTATGATGCGCAGATTCCCGCCGAATTCCCGACCGTACTGGATATGCAAAGCGACAAGGCCGAAGGCGTAAATGGCTATATTTCCACCCCCGGCGGGCGGCTTTGGTTTATCAACAGCGCCGCAGACGAGGCCATTCAGCTGTGCGGGCTGGGCTGTTTGCCCCAAGATCCAAATTTCCACGCAGGCGACGATGGACCCATCGCAAACCGTTATTCCTATGACGAATTGCTCGGCTTGGAATCGCCACTACAGGGCCAAAACTGACAACACTCTTGATTTTGAGACCTCAAAATTCCATATCGCGCAGGGCGACGTTAGCCTGTCGACCCCACTGCTCCTTTTCCGGCTCAGTCTTCGATCATGTTCTGACTTTGCCGACCTGCCGCATTCTGTGGGCAGCACAACCTAGTTTCAGGACCCATTAACTGTGTCGAGGTTTGCATGTTTGCGTGTTTCAAGCTCCCAAAACATTGGGGGGTATGATGAGCAATCTCTACTGGCTGAACAAAGATCAGATGGTGCGGCTTCGACCATTTCCCCCAAGAGCCGAGGTAGGCCACGTGATCATTGCCCGGCAGGGCATTGCAAAGCAATGTCCCGAGAGGGATGATCGACACATTTTGAGTGGCATAATTTTCATCAACCGCAATGGGTTACGCTGGTCTGATGCACCGGCTGAGTATGGTCCCCCAAGACGCTGTATAATCGCTGGAAACGGTGGAGCGATTTGGGGGTATTTGCCCGGATCATGACGGGGTTGGCGGCGGAGGCCCCTGACAATCAAACGATCTCTATCGATGCGACCTATCTCAAAGCGCACCGAACGGCCTCAGGCCTGGGGTTGAAAAAGCGGGGCGCGGACGTCTAATCGGGCAGACGAAGGGCGGCATGAACACCAAGTTGCATGCCGTCACGGACACCCGCGGCCGCCCGATCCGGTTCTTCATAACTGCTGGTCCAGTCAGCGATTACACGCGCGCGACAGCGTTGCTGAACAGCTTGCCGGATGCGGACTGGTTACTTGCAGATCGGGGCTATGATGCAGATTGGTTCCGAGACGCCTTGATAGACAAGGGCATCGGGCCCTGCATTCCGGGGC
>JBLINN010000351.1:0-4140 GCA_047639325.1 Paracoccaceae bacterium
AATAAGCAAGAATGCCAGACAGCGGGTCTTACTCGCCAGCAAAGGTCGTGCCACCATACCGTAAGCCCGGCCGAGAAACCCGCCGGGATGGCTTCCATCAGCATCTTCATTGCCATGCGGCACCATTGGCGCGCGACCTGCCACTTTGACCATCAGCCAAGGTGTGATGATCACCGCCACAAAGAAGGAAAAGATCATCGCTGCGCTGGCGTTCGCGGGGATCGGGCTCATGTAAGGCCCCATCAGCCCAGACACGAACAGCATCGGCAACAGAGCGGCGACGACGGTCAGCGTCGCCACGATGGTCGGGTTGCCAACCTCGGCGACCGCCTCAACCGCGCCGGTCAGCCGGCTGCGGTCGTCGTTCATCCCCCAATGGCGCGCGATGTTTTCGATCACGACAATTGCATCGTCGACCAGAATACCAATCGAGAAGATCAACGCGAACAGCGACACCCGGTTCAGCGTATATCCCATGACCCAAGCTGCGAAGAGCGTCAGCAGGATCGTAACCGGGATCACAACCGCCACCACAATCGCCTCGCGCCAGCCGATGGCAAGCCACACCAGTGCAACGATCGAAAGGGTGGCAAGGCCCAGATGAAACAACAGCTCATTGGCCTTTTCATTTGCGGTTTCGCCGTAGTCGCGGGTGACGATGACGTCGATGGTTTCTGGGATCAGGCTGCCTTCAAGCGCCTCGACCCGGTGCAAGATTTCCTCTGCCACGATCACCGCATTGGCCCCGGCACGTTTGGCCACAGCCAATGTGACAGCTGGCGCGCGCGTTACCGTTCCATCCTCGGCGCGGTCCAAATTGGCGACGATTACGTTCGCGCTGTCCGACACAAAGCTTACCTTTGCTACGTCGGCGACGTAGACCGGCCGCCCGTCGCGGGTGGTCAGCAAGAGGTTACCGATTTGCGCAGACGTCACCAGCGTTTCACCCACCACCAGATCAATCTGATCGCCGCCGTCGCGCAGCTTTCCGGTGTTTTGCGACCGGTTGGCATTGGCCACCTTGGCCGCAAGCTGCTGCAAGGTGACACCGTAAAGCGCCAGCCGCTCGGGGTCGGGCGCAATGCGGATCATTTCCGGCACCTCGCCCACCAGATAGGTCAGTCCGACATCCTCGGTCTTGGCAACCTGAGTGCGCAGTTCGCGGGCGATCCGTGTCAGATCATTGGCGCTGATCCCTTCCACCCCCGGTTTGGGCGCCAGCGTCAGCGACACAATCGCCACATCGTCAATGCCGCGCCCGACGACCAGCGGCTCGGGGATGCCGACCGGGATACGGTCCATATTGGCGCGGATCTTGTCGCGCACCCGCAGCACCGCAGTATCTGACGCGGTGCCGACCTTGAAGCGCACTGTGACCAGCACATTGTCATCGCGGGTCGAGGAATAGACATGTTCCACCCCGTCGATCCCTTTGACGATCCCTTCCAACGGTTCAGTCAACAGTTTAACCGCGTCCTCGGCATGCAACCCCGGGGCCTGCACATGAATATCCACCAACGGAACCGAGATTTGCGGCTCTTCTTCGCGCGGCAGGGATGAAAGCGCGACCAGCCCCATCGCCAACGCCGCCAGAATGAACAAAGGTGTCAGGGACGAGGCGATAAACGCCCGCGTCAGTCGCCCGGCGATGCCAAGATTGACCGTTTCGGGGGTCTCACTCATCTCCGGCCACCACCCGGTCGCCTGAGACAAGGCCTGACAACACCTCGATCATCGTGGCCCCGTCAAGTGTCTGGCGCTGGCCCAGAACAACAGTGCGCAAAATTGGGCCTTCGGGGCCAGCTACCTCGACGAAATCAAGGCCGGTCCGGGTGATAACAGCGGTCTCGGGCACCATCAGTGCTGTGCGGGTGTCGACCGGCAGGCGCACCAGCACCCGTGCGTTGATAAAGCCGTCGGGCAGATCCGGGACCTCCACATCAGCAATCACCCGGCCGTTTTCGATCAGCGGATAAATTCGCTCCAGCGTGCCCTCCGACGCCCCTGCGGCAGTTTCAATCTCGATCGCAGCGCCTTCCTGCAAAAAAGCGGCATGACGTTCAGGCACAGCGATGCGCAGAAATATCCCACCACCGCCGATGGTTGCCACAGCCTCACCGGGCAAGACCACCGCACCCGCCGCAACCGGCACAGCCAGTACACGGCCCGAAATCGGGGCCAGTACCGTGCCCTCAAGTCCCTGCTGCTCCACCACTTTCCGGTCAGCGCCGACTGCCGCGATCTGGCCCGTCAGCACATCGACCTGGGTGCGTAGAGCGTCCAGCCTTTGCGCAGTTGTCACGCCGCGCGCCAGCAGATCCTCGCCGCGCGTAAGTTCGCCTTTAGCATTGTCTAGCTGGGCCGCCAGTGCCTGCAACTGCGCGTCAATTGCCGCAAGCTGATAGTTGATCTTTGCATCAACGACCTGCGCCACTACCTGCCCCGCAGTCACGACATCACCTTCGATGACCTCAAGCGATACAAGTGTGCCACCCAACCTGGCACGGGCTGGAATGCGGCTGCGCGCTTCGATCCGACCATAGACCGCCTTCCATTCCGTTACCGACACCTCAGCCAGCTGCAAATCTTCGGCTAACGACGCAAGCGGCAATGAAGCAGCCAAGGCGATTATGGCAATCAAGGTTCGCATGATCATTCGACTTCGTGGGCTGGGGGACAGGAACCATCACCGGCCGGCAATATCGGGCCTAGGTGGGTCAAAACGCAGTGCCGGGTTTGACACCGAGCCGTTTGAAAGCCATCGCCGCCGGGCAAAACCCGGTAAAGGCCGACTGGATCTGATTCACGCCCACAAAAACCGTGAACCAGACGAAATAGGACGAGACCCAGAGGGTCAGCGCCAGTGACAAAAGCACCATGAAGCCTGCAAATGCCATTACTATACGATCAAGTGACATGTGGTTCTCCTTTTTTTACCCCATCACACTTTGGTAATGGAGAATTGTGGTTTGTGCTGCCGTCAGTCAGACTGCTGCGGCGTTCGAGAATCCGTATCGAGTTTGATTTCTATCAATTTTCAAATCCCCAGCATATCTTTTGGACTTTTCAAGATGCAGTCACCGCGGCATTCACCCGGCTTGGATAGGTGACGTTTCTATGCTGCGAGTAGCGTTTGTTATCCTGTATGAAGTCATTTTTTCCTGTTGTTGCACCGGGCGAGTCCATTAAAGTCATAGCGTAATCCGCGTTCCCGCACCTCCGTCGAGCAATTGAACTGCGTCCTGCAATCGTCCGGGAGGGGAAAGAACCTGGGGGTCATGCGGTCATTACGCGGAAGTCCATCCAAATACTCCCCTGGCTTTCACCAAGCATACACCAGTCCGCACCCCCAGGTTCTTTCCCCTCCCCATTTGAAAACAAAGGACAATTATACGCTCGAATCTGATTAATTAGGATACAGTGACACAATGCCTCTGACACACCTAACTAACAGTGTCAGTTTACCACTTTTAGGGATCAAACTGTAGCTTTCTCCCGAAAATCGGTCGACGTGTTTTGCGCTGCTTCCCGTCTTTGCCGCAGGCATGAAGACCCAACAACTCCAGATTTTGGCCGAGATAAGAAAAACTACTGCACAGGAAGGCGTCAGCTTTTGGTTTTTCAAATGCAGCGGCCTCTTCAAGTACGAAGTTGCGCATTTATACTCAAAATACTAATCGCAGACTGTTAGCGGAGGGCACAAAATGGCTCCGGCCAGACCGCTGCAGCGCAGAACATGAAAGCTATTTCACCGCCTGTTGGAGGTCCGCTTCCGGTGAGCGCTGTTGCATGGATACTGAAAAGGTTTGAAACCGCCCTCACCCATAGATGTGGTCAAGCGGCGACCTTGAACCTGGCACGACCAAGCTCGTTCATTTTGTTGAGAATGGCGGAACCGATCCTGACCTCTGTTTTCTGGTTTGGTAAGTTCCGAGCTTTCAGTTTGGGGCCGATGACCGTCTTCCAACGCCCCATTTGTGCTTCGCCACGGCTCCGTTGATTATACCCGCTGCTGGCTTGCCAAGCCATGCGCCCCTGGTCCCGAATTGCCGTGATGTGTTTGTCACGGGTCGTTGGATCACGGGCAGCTTCGGGGCTAGGAACAGCCGTGATCGGGGGTGGGATAATAATCTCTATCGC
>JBLINN010000352.1:0-4134 GCA_047639325.1 Paracoccaceae bacterium
CGCGGGGTGGCAAAGCCAGCTGCGCATCGGGACGTGCTCCGTGCATCGCCCAAGCGCGCAGGCCGTCCCTGCCAAAAGCGGCGGCAATCCATTTTTCTGGTGCGGTCATATCGGGGGCAACCTGTCGGTTCTCGCCCAAGCGGTCAAGGGCCGGGTGGGCCAGCGTCAGGGGATGGGCGGTTTTGTTTGCGGGTCACCTGCCAGCGCCGCCACCAGAAAGTCGATAAAGGCGCGCACCTTTGGTTGGGTGTAGCGGCCCGGGCAAAACACCGCATACTCATTCTGAGTATTGGGCGGCAGCGAGGGCATGACATCCACGACACTGCCTGTGCTCATGGCATCGTCACACAGAAACCTCGGCTGATAGGCAATTCCCAACCCGGCGGTTGCGGCCTGCAACAGGGATTGCCGGTCATTGACGCTGAACCCGCCATTGGCAGGGATCCGAAAGGTCGCGCCGCTGGGGTCTGTCAGCTTCCACTGGTTCTGCCCGGGGCGGTTTGAGCTGTGTAACAACCGATGGCCCGGCAAATCGCTGATCTGGCGGGGGACGCCGTGTTTCGACAGGTACCAGGGGATGGCCGCCAGTCGGGAACTGGTTTCACACAGCTTGCGGACGCGCAGGCTGCTGTCTTTTGCGCGCCAACGCGCACCGCCAGACCAAAC
Organism: Paracoccaceae bacterium; assembly: GCA_047639325.1. Classification (GTDB taxonomy): domain Bacteria; phylum Pseudomonadota; class Alphaproteobacteria; order Rhodobacterales; family Rhodobacteraceae; genus NVQY01. The sequence continues at coordinate 667 of JBLINN010000352.1, forward strand.
CCCGACGAAATCAGATCCAGTTTTTGATGGCTCGGTTCCAAATTGACATTCACATCGGGAAACTCGACCAGGAAATCCGCCAGCAAAGGCGATATCTGGTGACTGCCAAAATCATAGGGGGCACCGACCTGCAATGCGCCTGCCGGGGTTGCGTGTAGGGCGGTCACCAACGCGTCGGCCTCGCCGGCGTCGTTCAGAATGCGGCCTGCCCGGTCGTAATAGGCCAACCCGATCTCTGTCGGGCTAACGCGACGGGTTGTGCGGCTAAGCAGTCGCGCACCCAGACGCGTTTCAAGGGACGAGATGTGTTTGGACACTGCCGGTTTCGAAATTCCCATTCTGCGGGCCGCGTCGGCAAATCCACCTTCTTTGACAACGGTGGCAAAGGCTTTCATTTCGGTCAATCGGCTCATCGTTACAAATCTCATTCCGTAGCTGCGTGAAAATTGCGCTGCGTGTTTTGCTGTCTTGTGTCCGGTCGGCGGGGCCTGCCATTGCACAACCCCGCCCATCCCCAGCACCAGGGCGCTGCTGTTCCGGATGCCAGTGATATAGGGGGCGCAGGGGGCGCCGGTTTGGGGCCTGATGCCATAGGATTCCGAATTTCGGTCATTTGGCGGCGATTTTTACCAATTGGGAAATATGTTGCGTAGCCCCCGCAACCTGATCTCATTGAAAAATGATAGCCCACCCGGTATTATTCCCCTTGGCGAATCCGGACCTGCGGCCCTTATTGTGGGTGCCGGCCCGTTCCGCCGGAAACACGCAATAGGGCCGCGGATATGTCGTCGAAATCACCACAGCATGGGGCTATCTACGTCAAAACGCTGGCGCAATCGCTGTTGGATCAGGGGTATTCTGACCAGCAGGTTTTTCAGGGAACCGGCATTGATCCCACGATCCTGAACATAGAAAAGCCGTTTGCCGGGTTTGACCAGATCGCCACGTTTTTTGAACAAGCCGCTGTCTTGACGGGCGATGATGCGCTGGGCCTTACGCACGGCCAAAACCGGGAGATGCGGCGGGCTGGGCTGATCTGTTATGTCGGCCTGTCATCGCCCACGGTGCTGGTTTCGATCAAAAACATGACCCGGTATCGCCGGGTGTTCAGCGATGCGATTGAGTTGGATCACCAGTCCTTGGAAGCAGATGGTATTCTAAGATGGCATTACAGCGTCCCGGCCAGTTTAAAGCGCCGCCAGTTTGTCGAATTTGCGGCCTCGGGGTTGTTGCGCGACCTGCGGCGATGCGCAAATCGCAGGTTCACGCCAGACCTTGTGACGTTTCGCCATGCGCGAAATTCAAACATCCCGGCCTTTGGGCAGCATTTCGGCTGCGAGGTAATATTTGGCGCGCCGGATAATTCCTTTCGGTTCCAGCAGGCTGATCTGGCCTTGCCGCTGGTAACGGCTGATGACGAACTCTACGCAATCCTCCGAAAATGTTGCGAAGAGGCCCTTATGGAAAAATCCGCCAATGTGCCACCGGTCATTCTGGACGTGGAACGCAAGATTGCCGAGCGGCTTGCCGCTGGTGAGGCCAATCAGAAAAGTGTCGCCAAAGCGCTGGGGATGAGCCCGCGCACCTTGTCCCGTCGTCTGGCGCACGAGGGCACGACGTTTTTCCATGTATTAGAGGACCTGCGGCGGGCGCTGGCCGTCAGCTATCTGCGCGACAGCAATCTGGTTCTGGCGGAAATCGCTTTTCTGCTGGGCTATGCCGGGCAGAGCAGCTTTAACGATGCGTTCAAACGTTGGACAGGTCAGACCCCCGGGCAATACCGCAGCACCTGAACCGCAGTGACACCGTGATTATGGGGCCGGTCTTGGGCATACCGGGTGGGATTGGGCCGTGATGATTCCGTTTGGCGGTGTGAACAATCGCCCTGCATTTGGCTGATTGGGTCCGCCAAAAATTGTATCATGTCAATTTTATAACCAATTTAGGTGGAAACAGTTTGTTTCGGCTGAATTCCTGAATGTCCCCGCCACCGGGTGGTATTTTCTACCATGGCTGGTTTTGCGGCGCGGTCAGGTCCGAAATCAGCCACCGGTTTACCGGATGAAGGGGTGTGAATATTTGCATCTGCCCCGGCCTTTGCAGGTTCTGGGGAATGTGGCTGACTGTACTGGGGTGTCGAAAATTCAGCGCCAATGGGCCGACTGGGGCTAGGATTGTGCGCCGAAATAATCGATGACTGCGCCGGGGGGGCGATATGAATGATCTGAGTTCTCCGCGAGCGGTGCTCGTTGACGGGCCCGTCGGCCCGCTGAAAACCTGCTGGGATACCGCGGCAGAGGCCGAAAGACCGCCGCACAGACCATTTCGCCGCCGGACGGCGACGCAGCGTGCGGCCCCTACATTGTCTGCTCAGGCAACCGCCCCACAGGATGATGCACCGGTCATGTCGCCGTCGGCCCTGCCAGATGCGGTGGCGGATTCGGTGGCGGATCCGGTGGCGGATCCGGCGGCAGACCCGGCGGCAGACCCGGCGGCAGACCCGGCGGCAGATCCGGCGGCAGATCCGGCGGCAGATCCGGCGATGACCGCTTTATCGCGCCATTACGCGCCGTCGCTGATCGGCGAGGGCTGGCAAAGTTTGCGCCGTGTGGCCCCCATGCCGCGCCGTCATTTCCTGTCGGGCGTGCCTTTGGTTGATTTCTTTCGGGCAGATCCTGCGTCCCGCGCCATTGACCTGCTGCGGACCCGCCTGTTGAAAACCCTGCGCAGCACCGGCTGGAACCGCATCGCTGTCGCCGCCCCAACTCAGGGCTGTGGCGCGACCTTTACCGCCGTCAATCTGGCGCTAAGCTTGGCGCGCATCCCCGGCAGCCGGAACGTGCTGATCGACCTCAATCACCGGACCCCGGGCGTCGCCGGGGCGCTGGAGCTGGCGGCGATGGGGGATATGCGCGGCTTTCTGCGCGGGCATGTGCCGATGTACGAACATCTTGTGCGCACCTCCGACACGCTGGCTGTGGGGCTGACCGCCGGGCCGGACCGGGACGCCGCAGAGTTGCTGCACGATGCCCGCAGCGCTGACACGCTGGACTGGATGAATGCCGCCCTGAACCCGGATGTGGTGCTATACGACCTGCCGCCAGTTCTGGAATATGACGACCTGACAGCATTCCTGCCACAGGTAGATGGCGTTCTGCTGGTGGCGGATGCAACCCGCAGTCTGGCGGGCGATATCGCCAAATGCGAGCGGATGCTAAAGGGGCAGACCCAGGTTCTGGGCGTCATCCTGAACCGTGCGCGTCGTTCCGGGGGAAAAGACCATGATGCGTAACATGGTCGGGCAGGGCGATGGTGCCCCGGTCTCTGGCAAGATGGCCTTGGGTCCGATCCGTAGCTTGAGTGAGTTCATCGACATGCTGCGTCGCCGCGCCCGCCTGATTGTGCAGGTGATTGCGGCGGGCTGTCTGATTTCGGTGTTATACGCCCTGAGCCAGCAGCAAATGTATG
>JBLINN010000353.1:0-4132 GCA_047639325.1 Paracoccaceae bacterium
CGCATGGTGCCGGAACTGGGCGGCAGAACGCCGGAGATGATTTTGATCAGGGTGGACTTGCCCGCGCCGTTTTCCCCCGGGATCGCATGAACCGATCCCTTGTGGCAGGAAAAATCGACCTCCCTTAAGGCGTGGGTGCCGGAAAAGTTCTTGGAAATTCCGGTAAGGTCGACAAGCGGGGGCGTGCTGTTCATTGTGCCGGGCCTTTGGTTGATAATTCGTCTAGCGCAATGACGTTTGTCACCGAAGGGTGGCGGCGGACGGGTCCGCCACCACCTGTTTGTTGGGTCAGATCAGCTGAGGCATCACATTGCCCTCAAGCGCCGAAATCGCCGCCTTCATGGCGATGGCCACCAGACCCGGCGACTGACCGATGGAAATGCCGCGCAGGCCTTCAGCAGAATGCGCGGCAATCGCTTTGCGGAAACCGTTTTCGGATTCTCCAGCGGTAGGCACAAACGGATGGCGGGCATCAATCAGCGCCTGAACCACGCGGTTGCTGCCGCCCTGGGCGACAATGCCGGCAAACTGGCCGTGCACGGCGATTGCGTCGGCGACAACCTTTTGGCTGGTGCCATCATCCCAGTTACCAACAACGGAAACGACCTCCCATGGGCCGGTGCTTGCGTTAATCACTTCGTTGATGCCAATCGACCGGTCCCCGTCAACCTAGTTGCCCGGCAGGCCGCGTACCTCAAGCAATTTGCCAGAGGTGATACCGTCAACCGCCAACTCTTTCAGAACGTGTTCTGCCCAGATACGGCCCATTACCAGCAGGTTCTCGTTGACCTGCATCACCTTGTCGGTGTCCAGCACGTTGTCGAACGGCACGATGACGACGTTGTTCTTGTCGGCCAGCCGGATCACCCGGTCAAAGCCTTCGGGGGATACGGCGATAGTGACAATCGCGTCATAACACTGGTTCATGAAGTCCTCGATTGCGCCCAACTGGGCCGGGGCGTCGGTGCCGGTGGACACCACGGTGAAATCGAAAATCTTGCCCTTGATCACCGGGTCTTCGGCATAGGCCTTGACGGTCTTGATCATCTGGATGCGCCAGGAGTTGCCGACAAAGCCGTTAACGATGGCCACGCGGAACGGGCCTTCTTTGGCCTCCCATTGCATGTATTTGGTGCTGTCATCCCAAGGTGCAAAGCAGGCGGGGTCAACACCGGGGCCGGAAACGGTGCTTGGTCCGGCCAAAGCGCTTGTCGCTAATAGGGCCGCAGTGGCAGCGCCCGCGACGAGATTAAAATTTTCATGATTTCCTCCCTGGAAACACAGTTTCGTTTGCGACTAATTGCGTTTTCTTCGGGCCAGCAGTCGCCGCAAAATCGGCGATGAAAACGATGGTCGCGCAGGTTTGGTATGCCAAATACAAACAGCAGTCAGGAACTTGGTATACCAAATAATTGGTCGCAAACCGCTGGGCAATTGTATAGGTATCAAGAATCAAACCCAGAAAATTGTGGGAAAAACATGCCGCCTGAAAAATCTATGATCACGCTTCCTTCTCTGCCGCGTCAACGACTTGGCGACCAGATTGCAGATGTTCTACGCCAGCAGATTCTGCTGGGCGACCTAAAGCCGGGGCGTAATATCCCTGAACGCGAAACCTCGGCCGCGCTGGGCGTTAGCCGCACGCCGCTGCGCGAGGCGTTGCTGATCCTCGAGGCCGAAGGTCTGGTGGAAATGGCCCCGGCCAAAAGCCCGATTGTGGCCAAGCCATCGCTGATCGAGGTGACGCATCTGTTGATGGTGCAATCCGCGCTAGAGGCGCTGGCAGGTGAATGCGCCTGTGAGGAGATCACCGAAGAGGAATTCGATGAAATCGAAGAGATGCACCAGACCATGCTGGCAACGTCAGAAGGGTCTGACCCGATTGAATTTTTTCAGATTGATATGAATTTCCACGAGGCGATTGTGGCCTCGACCAAGAACCTGTCGCTGATCAAGACGCACAAGCAATATCACGCGCGGCTGTGGCGCGCCCGGTTCCTGTCATCGCGCCGCCGGATCGCCCGCGAAAAGGCGATGATTGATCACGGGCGAATCGTGGACGGGCTGCGCGCCCGCGATAAGAAGCAGGTGTCGAGCAGTATGGAAGAGCACCTGCGTCGCGCGGTTGCGAACATCAAAATTGTCTACACGCGCGAAGCCGATGAAGAGACTGAAGACGCCCCGGTTTAGGGCGGCAAGACCAACGGGAGCAGCAAGATGGATGACCATCGTTCAAAATTCGAGGCTCAGTTCCGGGCCAACCGTGAATTGCGGTCGCAAGAGTGGTTCGATAACCCCAACAACCCGGGCATGACGGCGCTGTACCTGGAACGGTATCAGAACCACAGCTTTACCCGGGAAGAGCTGCAAGCGGGGCGGCCGATCATTGGTGTCGCGCAAACCGGGTCTGATCTGTCGCCCTGCAACAAGATCCATGTGTTCCTGATGGACCGGATCAAAGCGGGCATTCGCGATGGCGGCGGCATTCCGATGGAATTTCCGGTGCACCCCATTCAGGAAACTGGCAAGCGCCCCACGGCGGCGCTGGATCGGAACCTGGCCTATCTGGGGCTGGTCGAGGTGTTGCATGGCTATCCGCTGGATGGTGTTTTGCTGACCACCGGCTGTGACAAGACCACCCCGGCGATGCTGATGGGGGCGGCCACGGTTGATTTGCCCGCCATCGTGCTGTCGGGTGGTCCGATGCTGGATGGCTGGTGGAAGGGCGAGTTGGCCGGGTCCGGGACCATTGTTTGGGAAAGTCGCCGTTTGCTGGCCGAAGGCGTGATTGACTATGATGAATTCATCAGCCGGGTCTGTGCATCCGCCCCATCGATTGGCCATTGCAACACGATGGGCACCGCCAGCACGATGAATTCCCTAGCCGAAGCCTTGGGGATGAGCCTGCCGGGCTGCGCCGCAATCCCCGCGCCGTTCCGCGAACGGATGAGCATGGCCTATGCCACCGGCAAGCGCATTGTCGAAATGGTGCGCGAGGATCTGACCCCGTCCAAAGTGATGACCCGCAAAGCCTTTGAAAACGCCATCCGGGTGAACACCGCGATTGGCGGGTCCACCAACGCGCCACCGCATTTGCAGGCGATTGCCCGGCATGTGGGGGTCGAGCTGAACATTCGCGACTGGCAGGACCACGGGTTTGACCTGCCGTTGCTGTTGAATATGCAGCCTGCAGGGAAATATCTGGGCGAAGCCTATTACCGGGCCGGGGGCGTTCCGGCGGTGATGGGGGAATTGCGTGCGGCGGGCCTGCTGAACGATGACGTTATGACAGTGTCGGGCAAGACGATGGGTGAAACCCTGGAAGGGGTGCGCAGTGAAGATACCGATGTGATCGCCACGGTTGCCAAGCCTTTACGGGAAAAGGCCGGATTTTTGGTGCTGGACGGCAATCTGTTTGATTCGGCGTTGATGAAAACCTGCGTGATCTCGGATGAATTCCGCAGCCGGTTCCTCAGCCGTCCGGGGGCTGAAAACATCTTTGACGCCCGCGCCATCGTGTTTGAAGGCCCCGAGCATTACCATGCGATGCTGAACGACCCGTCGATGGAGATTGACGAAAACAGCATCCTGTTCATTCGTGGGGCTGGCTGTGTCGGCTATCCCGGATCGGCCGAGGTGGTGAATATGCAGCCGCCGGATGTGTTGTTGAAACAGGGGGTGACCCATTTGCCAACGGTGGGTGACGGGCGCCAGTCGGGCACATCCGAAAGCCCGTCGGTTCTGAATGCGTCACCCGAATCAGCCGTGGGCGGCGGGCTGGCGTTCTTGCAGACTGGCGACAGGGTCTGTCTGGATTTGAATGCGCGCACGCTGAATGCGTTGGTGGACGCACAGGAATGGGCGCAACGCCAGGCGGATTGGACCCCACCAGAGCTGCATAACCAGACACCGTGGCAAGAGATTTATCGCGCCAATGTTGGCCAGCTGGAGGATGGCGGCTGTCTGGAGTTGGCCACGTCCTATCAAAAGGTGCGGTACGACCTGCCGCGGGACAACCACTAAGCGGGTTGGTTTTGGCTGGCCAACGATTGTCGGGTGTGATTCTGTTTCGGTATCTGATTTGGAGGATGAGATATGGCGGGCAAATCACCATTGCAGGCAACGGCGTCGG
>JBLINN010000354.1:0-4112 GCA_047639325.1 Paracoccaceae bacterium
GCTTCGATGGCGTCAATTTTGGCCTGATGCATATGGATCGGGTGATCGAACGCCGCCGCCAGATCCGCGTTTTCGCGCGCTTCGGCGATCTCGGAATTGTCATGCCCTTCGCGGTCATCCAGAACCGCCTCGTGCAGGAACCGCTCGTAATGTTCAATCGCGGTGGCCAGTTCGCTTTCTTCCAGCGCCAGCATCTTGTCATGCACAGCACGCTTAAAGGTGGCGCGATCAAGGGAGGCGGACATGGGCAAATCTCCTATCGTCATACGGGTCATCAATATTTCACACCAAACTGGGCGGCTGGCCGGGGAATTGCAAACGGTTTCGCCGCGACATCTTGCAAACCCGTCACTGCGGACCTCAGATCAACAAACCCGCAGCCCCTTCGTGACGCAACAGCAATACTTTGGTTTCAACCCCGCCCACCCCGGAAAACCCGGTTAACCCCTTGGCGCCCATCACCCGATGGCACGGGATGATCACCGGGATCGGATTGCCGCCACAGGCCTGCCCCACCGCCTGGGCCGGGCGTCCCACATCGCGGGCGATCTCGCCATAGGTGCGGGTATAGCCAAACGGGATCGCGCGCATCGCGTCGCACACCGCGCGCTGAAAATCGGTTCCATGCACCCGTAATGGCAGATCAAAATCCTGCAACCGCCCCGCATCATAGGCGCGCAGCTGATCTGCGGCCTCTTGCAGCACCGGTGTCACCTCGCCGCTGTCAACGCCGCACCAGTCCACCCGGACAATCGCGCCGTCCGAGTCGACCAGAAACAGCCGCCCAAATTGAGTTTCAACCGAAATACATGCCATGCCGCCAGCTTTGCGCAGCAATGGTCGCAGTTCAACCCGAAACGCGCTACTTTACGCGCGCGCGCGCCGGGCCTATAACCCGCCCATGACCAAGGGCTTCCTGATCATTATACGAATTATATCCCCGGCGCTGTGAACCTTCAGACGCCGGGCCCCGGTGTTTGAGCCATTATTTGCGCCATCGCACCAACCGCATCGACATATCCCTGACAGATCAATCCACAGACATATCCAAGGACGCCCCACATGTGCGCCGAGACCCCCGATAACACCCCCGAAACAACCGACTATAAATCAACGCTGAACCTGCCCAAAACCGACTTTCCCATGCGCGCAGGCCTGCCCAAACGCGAGCCTTCCTGGCTGGAGCGTTGGGAACAGATGGATATCTATGACCGCCTGCGCACCAAAGCCACGCAGGAAACCCGCGCGCCGTTCACCATGCATGACGGCCCCCCCTATGCCAACGGGCATCTGCATATCGGTCACGCGCTGAACAAGATCCTCAAAGATATGGTGGTGCGCTCGCAACAGATGATGGGCCGCGACGCGCGCTATATCCCCGGCTGGGACTGCCACGGTCTGCCGATTGAATGGAAGATCGAAGAGAAATACCGCAAAAAGGGTCAGGACAAGGACCAGGTGCCGGTGCTGGAATTCCGTCAGGAATGCCGCGAATTCGCCGCCGGCTGGGTCGATATCCAGCGCGAGGAATTCAAACGCCTTGGCGTGACGGGCACATGGGACAATCCCTATAAGACCATGGATTTCCACGCCGAAAAGGTGATCGCCGAGGAGTTCCAGAAATTCCTGATGACTGGTGTGCTGTATCAAGGCAGCAAGCCTGTGATGTGGTCGCCCATCGAACAGACCGCCCTGGCCGAGGCCGAGGTGGAATATCACGACAAGGAAAGCTTTACCGTCTGGGTGAAGTTCCGGGTGAGCGACAAATCCGTAATGCCGGTTCAGGTTCCCGACCGTCCCGACGGGTCACTTTCCCCGGAAAAAAAGAAAGCAGCTTTTGACAGGCTGGATGAACTAAAGGGTGCCTTCGTGGTGATCTGGACAACCACCCCATGGACCATGCCCTCCAACAAGGCCGTGGTGTATGGCGACGGCATTTCCTATGGTCTTTACGAAGTCACCGGCGCGCCCGACGAATGCTGGGCCAGTGCAGGCGATAAATTCATCCTCGCCGACACCCGTGCCGCTGATGTGCTGGGCCGTGCCCGGCTGGATGACAACATGTACCGCCGCCTGCGCCATGTTACCGCCGATGAGCTGAGCGCGATCAGCCTCGAACACCCATTGAGCGGCGCTGAAGGCGGCGAGGGCGAATGGGACGACCTGCGTGACTTCCGCGCCGCCGATTTCGTCACCGACGACGAGGGCACCGGCTTTGTCCACTGCGCCCCGTCCCACGGCATGGAAGAATTCGAGCTTTACCGCGATCTGGGGATGCTGGAACAGGTCATCACCTATAACGTGATGGAAGATGGTCGTTTCCGCGCCGACCTGCCGTTCTTTGGCGGCAAGGCGATCCTGAAACCTAACGGCAAAGAGGGTAACGCCAACGCCGCCGTGATCGACAAGCTGGCCGAGGTTGGCGGGTTGCTGGCGCGTGGCAAGATCAAGCACAGCTATCCGCATTCCTGGCGCTCTAAGGCACCAGTGATCTACCGCAACACGCCGCAATGGTTTGCCGCCATCGACCGCCCGGTTGGCGACGGGCAAGACACATACGGCACCACGATCCGCGAACGCGCCCTGACCAGCATCGACGAGCTGGTGACATGGACGCCCAAAACCGGACGCAACCGGCTGTATTCGATGATCGAGGCGCGCCCTGACTGGGTGCTGTCGCGTCAACGCGCCTGGGGCGTGCCGCTGACCTGTTTCACCAGGAAAGGCGCGCTGCCGACAGACGCGGATTTCCTGCTGCGCAACCCACAGGTGAACCGCCGCATCACCTCGGCCTTCGAGGCCGAAGGTGCCGATGCCTGGTACGAGGAAGGCGCGAAACAGCGGTTCCTCGAAGGCATCGTCAACCCTGACGATTACGATCAGGTGTTCGACATTCTGGATGTGTGGTTTGATTCCGGCTCCACCCACGCTTTTGTGCTGCGCGACCGCGAAGATGGCAGCGAAGACGGGTTGGCGGATGTCTACCTTGAAGGCACTGACCAACATCGCGGCTGGTTCCATTCGTCGATGTTGCAGGCCTGCGGCACCATGGGGCGCGCGCCCTATCGCGCGGTGGTGACGCACGCGTTCACGCTGGACGAAAAGGGCACCAAGATGTCCAAATCATTGGGCAATACCATCGTCCCCGAAGAAGTTGTGCGCCAATACGGTGCCGATATTCTGCGCCTGTGGGTGGCCCAGACCGATTACACCCATGACCACCGGATCGGGCCGGAAATCCTGAAAGGGGTCGCCGACAGCTATCGCCGCTTGCGCAACACCATGCGGTTCATGCTGGGCTCGCTGAACGGTTTTGCCGAATCCGACCGGATGGACACCGCCGATATGCCGCCGCTGGAACGCTGGGTGCTACATCGCTTGGCCGAGCTCGACGAAACCGTGCGCGCCGGCTACGCGGCCTATGACTTTCAGGGGGTATTTCAGGCGGTGTTCACCTTTGCCACGGTGGACCTGTCGGCGTTCTATTTCGACATCCGCAAGGACGCACTGTATTGCGACGGCGATACCGAGCGTCGCCGCGCCGCGCGCACTGTGCTGGATATCCTGTTCCACCACCTGACCACCTGGTTGGCCCCGGTGCTGGTGTTCACCATGGAAGAGGTCTGGCTGGAACGGTTCCCGGGCGATGACAGCTCTGTGCATCTGCTGGACATGCCCGCCGTGCCTGCCGACTGGCACAATGACACCTTGGCCGCACAGGTCGCCGAGGTGCGCAAAGTACGCCGCGTGGTGACATCCGCGCTAGAGGTTCAGCGCCAGGACAAGGTGATCGGCTCCAGCCTCGAAGCCGCCCCAGTGGTGCATCTGGAAAACGCCGAGGTGCTGGCGCTGCTACGCTCACTGCCCACGGATGATCTGTTCATCACCTCCGGCATTGTCCTCACCAGCGACCCCAGCCCGGACGAGGCCTTCCGCTTGCCGGAAACCGATGGCGTTGGCGTGGTGTTCGAAAAGGCGACGGGCGAGAAATGCCAGCGCTGCTGGAAAATCCTGCCCGATGTCGGCCGCCACAGCCATCCCGGCGTCTGCAGCCGCTGCAACGACGCGCTCAGCTAACTCTCTGGCACGCCCGCCCTCCCCCTCTTGGGGGG
>JBLINN010000355.1:0-4096 GCA_047639325.1 Paracoccaceae bacterium
GTTCCGCTATCGATAACAATCCCGCTGAGCGCGCCATGACGGTCATCGAAACGGCCAAGCTTAGGCGCGCAGTAAGGGTCAGGTCCAATACGGTAAACTGAGACTGGGTCGGGTTGCCCATACAGCTCCCTATTTAGGGCTTTCGTTTGGCTGCCACAGCGCGGGAGAGGATGGCTTAAAGACCATTCGGTCCAAGTTAACGAGGGTCCAAAGTTAATATTTGGCCTCGAACGAAACGGCACTAACTGCACGTATGCCCCATCGGAAGGTTTCTGCGTAGGATTACTCTAAGGAGGAACTTTCAGCGAACGGCTTTGGTTGGCTTTTGCTTCTAATGGCCTTGTAAGCCGTTGATCTGCCTATGCCGAGATGTTTTGCGGCTTGTGAGACAGATTTTCCTGCGCCGACGAGGTCTTGGAGGGCAGAGATTGTCGCAGGCGGTAATGGCGGTCTCCCAGGGATGCGGCCATGCTTTCTGGCGCTCGCCAACCCGTCTTTGGTGCGCTCTGAGATCAGGCGGCGCTCGAAATGCGCAATGGCGCCGAAGACATGGAACACCAACTCCCCTGCCGCCGAGGTCGTATCAATGCGTTCCTCCAGGCTGATCAGATTGATTTCCCTTGCCTTGAGGGCATCAACGGTTTCCAGCAGTTCTTTGAGCGACCTTCCCAAGCGATCGAGCCGGATGACCGCGAGTGTATCGTTGGGACGTGCCTGATCGAGTAAGGCAGTCAGGCCGGGTCGGTTGAAAGTTTTGCCGGAGATCACGTCCTCAAACACGCGCACAGCGCCGTGCTGTATCAGCCGATCTTTCTGGCCAGAGAGGTCCTGATCAGCGGTCGATACCCTTGCGTATCCGAGAATGTCACCAACGCGTGCCATGGTCGTCCTTTTAACGAACGTTTTTGAGACACATGCGCGATGGGGCTAAACCGTCCAATCCATACGCCTGCATCTGTCTAATTATTAGTCTATATACTAAGAGGTGTCCAGAAAACTTCAACACCGTTTTGAGGACACGCATGCCCCCTCGCTCATTGCTTTCCGCCAGTATCCGCGCAGACCTTTTCGATATACCGACAGGTTTTGATGATCTGGTGCGCCATTATCTGCTGTCACCACCGGATCTGGAGTTGATCCGAACACGCCGCCGCGATGAAAATCGGTTCGGGCTGGCAGTCCATGTCTCTCTGCTCCGACACCCTGGTAATGGGTGGTACGATGGTATCTTACTGCCTGCGCCCTTTTTGGAATGGCTTGGGGACCAGCTACATCTCTCCCCTTCACGTCTCTTGGACTATGCAAGCCGTGGGGCTACTCGGGCCGCGCACCAATCACTCGCGATGCAGCATCTAGATCTGACGTCGTTCACCAAAACGCACATGGCACTGGCAGAGGATATTGCGACGAAGGCCGCGTTCGCGACAGACCACGGCGTGAAGATTGTCGAGGCACTCGTTGCGGACCTTCGCAAGCAGCGCCTGGTGTTGCCGAGTGCGGACACAATCGAGCGCTTGGCCTTGAGGGGCCGGGCCCGCGCGCGGCGGGAGGCTGCCACTGCGCTGTTCGACGCCCTGTCGCCCCAGCAGCGCAGCAGGTTGCAGGCGCTTTTGGTCAACGACCCTTCTGTTGGGCAAACGCGGCTCACGTGGTTGCGCGGCTTTCCGCATTCGGCCAGTCCGGCCAGCATGATGGCGCTTCTGGATCGCCTGAAGTATCTGCGATCCCTAGACCTGTCGTCCGACCTTGGGCAGGACCTTCACCCGGACCGACTGATCAAGTTCGCGCGCGAAGGGGCTGTGGCACCCGTGAGCTTGTTGAACGATTTTGGTGAGCGGCGGCGGATTGCAACGCTCGCGGCGCAGATGGCGGACTTATCCATCACGACCACCGACGCGACCATTGCGATGTTTGAGCGTCTGACCGGACAGCTGTTTTCTAGATCCCGCAACCGCCAGGAGGAAGTTTGGCGTATGGGCAAGGCGCGGGTTGGCAAGCTGATGCAGCTCTTCGGCGAGTCTATTGATGCCATGGCCCGCGCACAAGAATTGGGGCTGGATCCCTTTGACGCGCTCGACGCAGAAATTGGGTGGAACACCCTCTTGGGCCGCCGTGACGAAATCGCCGGCTTCGGACAGTTGGCCACAAGCGACCCACTGTCCCTGGCGTCCGAGCGCTATGCCTATATGCGGAAGTTTGCCCCCGCCTTTCTTGACGCCTTCCAGTTCAATGCCTCCGATGCGGGGGATGAACTCAAGGATGCAATCGCCTTATTGCGCGACCAGAACAAGACGGGAAAGCGCAAGCTGCCTGATGATCCGCCCATGCCGTTCGCGGCCAAGCATTGGTCGTCGCTGATCCTTCAGGACGGTCAGCCGAAGCGGCGTATTTACGAAACCGCCGTTGTCTCCACCTTGCGAGACCGACTGCGCGCCGGGGATGTCTGGGTCGATGGTAGCCGTGAGTATCGCCGGTTCGACAGCTATCTCATGCCGCGAGACAAAGCTGAAACCGCCATGCGGGACGCTGGCTTCGAGACAGATCCAGGGGCGTGGCTGGCTGATCGCCGCGTCACGTTGGCGAAACGTCTTGGCCAAGTGGACCGCGCCTTGAAACGCAATGCTCTTACCGGCGTCAGGATCGAACGCGGGCGACTGAAGATCACGCCACATGACGCGGTGACACCTCCAGCGGCGCTGCGTCTGGAGCGGGCGATTGACGCCGTGATGCCACGTATCCGCATCACGGATTTGCTTTGGGAGGTGAACGCTCAGACGGGATTTCTCGACGCCTTCACCGATCTGCGCTCTGGCAAACATCACGATGAGCCCGCCGCTGTATTGGCCACGATCTTGGCCGGGGCGACCAATCTCGGGCTTGAGCGGATGGCCTATGCCTCATCGCGCGTCAGCCATGCGCAACTGACCTGGGCACAGACATGGTACTTGCGGCCGGAAACGTTCGCCGATGCCTTGGGCCGTATCGTAGATGCCCATCATGGCCTGTCTTTCGCGCAGCACTGGGGCGCGGCCGAACACAGCTCATCGGATGGCCAATTTTTCTCCGCCAATCGTGGCAGCGGTGTGATCAACGCCAAATATGGCCCAGACCCCGGACTGAAGATTTACTCCTTCCTGTCAGGCCAATACGGATCGTTCCATTCGAGTGTCATCGGGGCAACTGCAGGCGAAGCGCCGTTTGTGCTCGATGGCCTCCTGAGCAACCCGGCCAGCTTCGATCCCCTCGTTCATTACACAGATACCGGCGGCGTGTCGGACCATGTTTTTGCTCTCTTCCATCTATTGGGGATGACCTTTGCGCCGCGTTTGCGTGATTTCCCTGATCGGCGGTTGGCCTGCTTCGGAAGCGCGAAGGCATGGGCGACTTTGTCACCCATCATTGGCAAGCCGATCAACGAAGAGGTGATCCGGCAGCATTGGGGCGACATCATGCGGCTCACAGCCAGTGTCAGAGACAAGTCTCTGAAACCGTCTGAAATCTTGCGCAAGCTTGGCGCATACCGTCAACAGAACCGGCTCTACCTCGCCCTCGGTGAGATTGGCCGCATCGAACGCACGCTCTTCATGCTCAACTGGATCGAGAACGCCGATCTGCGCAAGGAATGCCAGGCTGGACTAAACAAAGGTGAAGCGCGCCACTCCTTGGCGAGGGCCGTATTTGCGCACGCGCAGGGAAGGATCCACGATCGCTCCGATGTGGCCCAACAGAAACGCGCCATGGCGCTCAATCTCGTTATTGCTGCTATCATGTTCTGGAACACGGTCTACATGGACAAAGCTGCCAGCCATCTCGCCAAGACCAGCCCGCTATACGATGCCGCGCTCCTAACACACACATCACCGCTCGGATGGGAGCATATCATCCTATCCGGCGACTTCGACTGGCATTCTGGTGCTGCTGAGCGTAAAATTGCGCGACCATTGAACATAAAGCTCGCCAGAGATTGGGGAACCTGATTGAGTTCGCCCAATGTTCTCGCTTAGAGTAATCCTACGCACAAACCTTCCGATGGGGCCTATATTGCCGGTATCGGTCGGCATCTGCCGAACGCGGCCATCACCTTCGACAGGTTCCA
>JBLINN010000356.1:0-4093 GCA_047639325.1 Paracoccaceae bacterium
TCAGCTCGGTGATCAGAACGGTCTTGCCAACCCCTGCCCCGCCAAACAGCCCGGTCTTGCCGCCGCGTTCGATCGGCGACAACAGGTCGATCGCCTTGATCCCGGTTTCCAGAATTTGCGCGTGCGGCACACGGTCACTTAGTTGCGGCGGGTGTTGATGGATCGA
Organism: Paracoccaceae bacterium; assembly: GCA_047639325.1. Lineage (GTDB taxonomy): Bacteria > Pseudomonadota > Alphaproteobacteria > Rhodobacterales > Rhodobacteraceae > NVQY01. The sequence continues at coordinate 167 of JBLINN010000356.1, forward strand.
GCGCCGCGCCACGCCTTCCGGCGGTGGTCGTCCGTCAATCGGGGCGCCAAACACATCCAGCATCCGGCCCAGAACGGCCTCGCCAACAGGGACCATGATCGGCGCGCCCGTCGCCTTGACTGTCATGCCCAGCCCAAGACCCCGCACCGGTGCCATTGCGATGGCACGCACCATGCCGTCACCGATAAGGGCGGACACCTCAAGCGCCACATCACCGGCAAACAGCAATTCATGGATCTGCGGCACCGGCCCGTCGAACGCCACATCGACGACGCCGCCGCGAATGGCGGCGATACGCCCATCTGTTTGCAGTTCAGTGGCAGTCACTTCGGCGCTCATGTCGGACCTGTTTCGTTCCGGGCAACGCGTGTACTGGCAGTGCCCCCAAGAAGGGCCAAGGCATCGGCAAGCTGCTCGATTCCGCTGAACCCGCCACAATCCGGGATCTCGACCGGTTTGGCAGACGGCACAAGACAGCCCCGGGCAGTGCCATCCTTGGCAATCGTCCAGTTCCCGGATTTGGCGTGTTTCTCAGCATCAGCTTTCTCGTAGATCGGACCAACGAATTCCCTGAGTTTATCAAAGACGAAATCCTGAGGGTCCACTATGACCTGTGTCAAAATCGTGGCCACCGCGTGATCATGCCCCATGTATTTTCAAGCTCCTGCTCAATCAAGTGCCCTATCATGCCTTCGGTTTCGGGCCCCAGTACATCCAGCGGATAAGCCTCGTCCGGCCTTTAGGCTGCGCCCTGCAGGGCGAACTGTGCGACCTGCGGGCCGTTTTGCCACGCGCGTGCAATCTCGGCCAACACAGAGGCGGCGGTTTTCACATTCCTGCATTGCGCCGCCGCGGGCAACGGCTGGCCCCGTTGCAGCAAGGCGTTGCCATCAATGGCTGCCACGACCAGCATCCTACGCCCCCAACGTGGCCACCAGAACCGCCTTGATCGTGTGCATTCGATCCTCGGCCTGGTCGAACACGATCGAGTCCTCGCTTTCGAACACCTCTTCCATGACGTCCAAGGCATCAAAGCCACCGTGGTTTCTGTGTTGTAAATGCGGGCAGGCAGTGCACGAAACGCCCGCGCGGATTGCCGGTTTTCTGCATCACAGTGACGTCATCGACATCGTCAAGTTGTTACCACAGAGTTGAGTTTTACGCCTATACGGATTTCAGACGGCATCCAGCTCGCGTGTGATGTCGGCCCAAATAGCGTGAGCGTCTGATCTGGCGCGGCGTCAGGAGACGGCAGAAAGGATGTGACGGCGGGGACGAAATACGGTTTGCACTTGGTCATGGACGGCAAGAAAACGTTGTGCATGGCCGGGTGATTTGAACGAACCCATGATCGTCTCTCGCCGTCGCGTCGGTCGATGCGACCCCTCGGCGCGAGAGTCCTGAGCGCTGCGCCGTAGCTGCGCCACTTGTCCGAGCGCGCTGGCCGGTCCCGACGTATAGTTCTGGCGTATTGTCCACCTAATTTCACGACCCATGCGCGGATCGTTTCGTAGCTCACGATGACGCCTCGCTCGGCCAGCAGAACCTCAACATCGCGCAGGCTCATGGCAAACCGAAAATACGCCCACACGGCATATGTGATCACATCTGGCGGAAAGTGGTGGCATTTCAAGGCACCGGATTGTTTGGATTTTGTCATACAATCTGCTACAAACTTGCAACATCGCCGTCAACTTGACGATGTCCGTTCAGGGTGTTCTGGTCTAGCACATTGCTTGCGACGATGAGCAATTCACTGCCCTTGATGCTGTTGGCCGCAAAGATGAGTGACACGGTCGGGAAGGTGCCTTGGCTCGGGAAGGTGGCGCGGACTTGACGCGCGCCCCGGCCTTCTGTCAGCAATGACCGCAGGCTCAGGCTGCACCCCTCCTGGGTGCTCACAAGCAAGCCCGCCTTCACGCGGATTGCGAAAGGGACACCGCTGTTCTCGAGGAAGTTGAGCCATTTCAGATCAATAAGCTCTCGATCCGTCAGCAGAAGCAGGACCGACCCCAAACAGGGCGGGGTAATGCCGCATCAATGCGATGCGGTCGTTGGTGTTGCTGGTGCCGGCCTTGTCCAGCGCCGTCCACATCAATGGCACCCGAAATCGTCGTGTCGCAATCGCCAGCATCAGGATGCTGACGTCTCGTGCACCGGTCTTCCAGTTCGTCCGGCCGAGGCAAAAGAATACCAGGCACCGGTCAGACCGAGGCGCTGTACGCCCAGACGTGTCGAACAGCCCTCGGAAAGGTTGATGTGTTGGAAGAAACGTTGCAACCACCAATAGGTCGAGGCAATCTGAACAGGCCCTGCGCGCTCGCAAGCCACCCTTTCGGCGATGCCATGCATCGCCTGCGGGGCAAGCGTGTGGCTCAGGTTGACTGTGCGGGCGCTGATCGCTTTGTGGTTCAAGCGGACGTTCCTTTGCCGGGGAGAGTCCCCCATAAAACCACCTTTCGACGCCCTCAACCACCCAGAGTCGTCCAATGTGGACATCTCTATCGGGCGATCGATAAGCACGGGAAAACCCCTGATTTCATGCTATCGCGGCGTCGAGGCAAGGCTGCTGCCAGATTGTTCTTCAGGCGATCTATTGAACAGAACGGTATTCCTGAGAGGACCCTGATCGATAAAATAGGGGGCTAATCCAGCTGGGCTATTGCGATGTGATCCCTAAAAGCGTCCTCATTTATGGTTAGAGTTTTCCGCTAGATTTTCTTAGCTGGGAAGAGGAGCTAAAACGCATGAAAGCATCGAAGTTTACGGCCGCGCAGAAGGCGTTCTGAAATGGTCCGGCAAAACTGGACAGCGTGCTAAGATGTATCCAACCCGAATGAATGGATACGAGAATGACGAAGCGACGGAACATTTCAGACAAGTTTAAGGCTGCTGTGGCGCTTGAGGCGCTGCGTGGCGGCAAGACTGTTCAAGAGATTGCAGCCAAGCGCAAGCTTCACCTATTACCGGAAGGTGTTTGCATGCAAACACTGAGAAGGCAAAAGCTATGCGGGAATTTGGGTGATGGCGTGATTTGAAGGGGTGCGTATTGTGGCAGGTGTCAAAGCCAGCCAGAACCTCACAAGGCGCAATACGCCTATGAAGAACGATACAAGCATCCTGCCATTTCGCCAATCGGAAACGATAGCAGTTCCTTTGAGCGAACTTGCGCGGGAAGGCACGCGCCGGATGCTGGCGGAAGCCATTGAAAGCCGAAGCTGATGCATTTGTCGCCAGTTTTGCAGATGAACAGCTGGAGGATGGCCGCCGGCGGATTGTGCGGCATGGATTTGGCCCTGAACGGCAGAACCAGACCGGCATTGGTGCTCTGGATGTCCAGCGACCCAAGGTGCGCGACCGGCTGGCGACACCTGATCCGTCCACAAAGATCCGCTTTACGTCGAACATACTGCCGAAATGGGCGCGCCGCTCGGTGAGCTTTGTGAATCGGCATGCAAAATTTACCCAGTTGTGTGGGTAATTGGCGTTTAAAATTGACCCATCTGTTTTGTTAACATCCGCGCGTCTGAGTCTGGAGGAATGGGCAGGTGATATTAATGGAAAGTGCTGCAAAACTGCGTCTGCGTATTTTGCGTGGCGGTTCAATTCGTTCGTTCGGTCGGAGTACGAGTCTATCGCGCAATCCGATCAGGAAGTATTTGAAGGATGGTTCGCCGCCCAGTTATCGGCGCAGTCAAGAACCTGTTCGTCACAAGCTGGCTGGTTTTGAGGGTCGGCTTCGGGAACTGTTTGAACAAGATCGGAAGTTGGCTCGACGAGAACGCCGCGCGGTACTGTAACCTGATGTCTGGAAATTTTATCTGCAATAGCATCGGGGAGTATCCGAAACTCTGTGTATGGGGATTGGCCCATGCGGTTAAAACGGGTCACTTATTGAACCGTTCGGGGTATAAGATAGCGAACTGG
>JBLINN010000357.1:0-4051 GCA_047639325.1 Paracoccaceae bacterium
CTTGATGTTCCGCCTGAACCACCGCGTGCACGGCTTTGACAAGGCTGGATTTTCCCATGCCACGCGATCCCCACAGCAGGGCGTTATTCGCCGCATAGCCAGCGGCGAACCGACGGGTGTTATCCAGCAAAGTATCGCGGGATCGCTCGATGCCCACCAGCAGGTCCACATCCACCCGGTTGACATGCGCCACCGGTTCCAGCCGGTCCGGATCGACGTGCCAGACAAAGGCGCTGGCGGCGTCAAAATCAGGGGTTGGCAAGGGCGTCGGAGACATCCGTTCCAGCGCATCGGCGATGCGGGTCATCTGATCGTGATCCATGGGCTGGTCCTTGTGCTGTGCCGGATGTTTCAAATCATTTTCCTAGCGGCACGGCAAGGGCACAGCCGCGACTTCTGCGGTTGAATTTGTCTGTTTTGTACAGGCGTGTTTCGTGGATTTGTCCGTTTGGTACAGTTGCAGTCCGGGCGACTGACGGTTTGAATGCCCTAAAATGGACAGGAGCCCAAAGTGTCAAAGATCACCGCCCGCACCCGGATGATTTTCTTTGAGATGGCGCTGTGACAGAATGCGCATCTGATTAGCGCCCCGGACGAGAGGTTAACGAATAAGGGCGCTCCGATGCAACGGGGCGCCCTTTTCTTATGTCTGGCTTTACGGCGGGTTATTTGCCGTCGTCGTCTTCGTCGAATTCAGCCATCAGCGGGTCTTCGTCTTCGTCGTCGCTGGCGTCGTCATCATCTTCGTATTCGTCGTCATAATACCCCTCGGCGCGCAGCTTGGCCTCGCGCTTGGTTTCGACCCGGCGAACAAGGAAGATCGAGATTTCGTACAAGCCATAGACCACCACAAACAGGATCACCTGAGTGATCACATCCGGCGGGGTCACCAGGGCGGAAAGGATCAGAATAGCCACAACGGCGTATTTGCGCACATTGCCAAGGCCTTCGGCACTGACCAGCCCGGCCTTACCCATCAGAGTCAACAGAACCGGCAGCTGAAAGCACAGGCCAAAGGCCACGATAAACTTGATCGTCAGGTTCAGGTATTCCTGGGCCGAACCTTGGAAGACAACACTAAGCGGTGCGGTTGCCCCGGCCTCTAGCGCCTCGCCCTCGGTGCCAAATTGCTGGAACCCAAGGAAAAAGTCATAGGCCAGCGGCGTGACCACGTAAAAGGCAAAGCTGGCCCCAAGGATGAACATGAAAGGTGAGGCCACCAGAAACGGCAGGAACGCGCCTTTTTCGGTTTTATACAGCCCCGGCGCCACAAACCGCCACATCTGGATGGCGATATAGGGGAAGGACAGCATAAGCCCGCCCAAAAGCGAGACTTTGATGGCGACAAAGAAACCTTCTTGCGGGCTGATAAAGATCAGGTCGCAATCCTGGCCTCGATCGGCCAGCACCTGACACAACGGATCGGTCAGAAAATTGAACAGCGGGGTGGAAACGGTGAAACAGATGATCATCCCGACAAGAAAGGCCACAACCGAATGGATCAGCCGGTTGCGCAGCTCTGCCAGATGCTCGATCAGCGGGGCTGAACTGTCTTCGATCTCGTCACTGCTGCTCATGATGTGCTCTCAGCTTCGCCCGAGTCTGCTGGTTTGGCGTCAGGTTTGTCCGCTGGATTGGCGGCGGCTGTAACGGCGGCTTCGGCCTCGTCTGCCTTGGCCAACGCCTCTTGCGCCTCGCGTGCTTTGCGCTCAGCGGCGGCGCGGGCGGTGGCGGCCTGAATTTTGCGCGCACTATCGGCGCGTTCCGCCGACAGCTTGCCTGTTTCGCTTTTGGGGTCGTATTTGGTTGGGTTCAAGCCGCTGGTCAGGTCCTTGGCGGCATCCTTGACACCGTCCAGCGCGCTGCCCATCGGGTTGGCCGCGGCCTTCAGCCCTTTGGCAATGTCCTTGACCCCGGATTCGTCGGCGGCGTCATTCATCGCACTGGTAAATTCGCGCGCCATGCCTTTGGCCTTGCCAACAAACCGTCCGACATTGCGGAACAGAACCGGCAAGTCCTTGGGGCCCACAACGATCAGCGCCACAATGCCAATCAGCAAAAGCTCTGTCCAACCCAGATCGAACATAAGCGGTTATGCCTTATCTTTATCGGTCTCGGGCGTGATGTCCTTGGCCAGATCGCCGGTTTCATCAACCGCGTCTTCGGCTTCCAGCTCTTTCTGGCCGTCGTTGATGCCCTTTTTGAAGGACGTGATGCCCTTGCCCACTTCGCCCATAAGCGAGCTGATCTTGCCACGGCCAAACAGCACCAGCACTACAACTGCGATCAGCAACAGGCCGGGAAGGCCGATATTGTTCAACATGTCATTCTCCTATCGTCATGGCGTTTGCCCTGTGGGGCGCGCCGAAAAGTCCGGTTCGTTCTACGCAGAGCACCGGGTGGGGGAAAGGGACAAACCGGGCTTACGACGGCATTTGGCTCCCGATTTCGCCCGCCAACTGGCATGCGTCCGCACAACTGACAGGTTTTTGTCAGTTGCAGTGGACGCGGTGCCGCGCGCGTGGCACAGTGCCGCCATGCCCCGCCCTGACCGCCTGTTCGATATCCTGCAAATCCTGCGCGACGGCGCATTACACCGCGCGCAGGACATCGCAGAGCGGCTGAACGTGTCGGTACGTACGATTTACCGCGATATGGATACGCTGGTGGCCTCGGGTGTGCCGGTACTGGGCGAACGCGGCGTTGGCTATACGGTGGCGCAGGCCACTACCCTGCCCCCCCTGACCTTGACTAGCGAAGAGCTTGAGGCGCTGAACCTTGGCATGGCCATCGTCGCCGAGGCCGCCGACCCCGATCTAAAATCCGCCGCCCTGTCGCTGGCAGCCAAGATCGACGCCGCCCTACCGAGCCAAACCATTGCAGACGCGGACGCGTGGAAATTCGCCGCCTCGCCCTTTGCCAACACGGCGCGCGGCTTTTCCCATATGGCCACCCTGCGCGCGGCGATCAAAACCCGCCAAAAACTGCAACTAACCTATCGACGCAGCGACAACGCACCCATCAGCCGCACCATCCGCCCGCTGCAAATGGACTATTGGGGCCGCGTCTGGACCCTGACCGCCTGGTGTGAATTGCGCAGTGATTTCCGGGTGTTCCGCGTCGATCTTATCGAAACCTCCCGCGCCCTGCCGGAATTGTTCGTGGATGAACCCGGCAAACGCCTGTCAGACTATCCCCCCATGCAAACCCGATAACCATGGTTTTTCTTGTTAAAAAATACTCGCGCCGCAGGCATGGCGCAGCGCGCCATTCACCCCTTAACCTGGCCAAAATCAGGCCGGAAACACAAAACACCGATCCCGCCGCACCGTCAGCCACATGCGCCGCCCCTCGCCGGGCAGAAACACATTCGGCACCGTGGCCTTCAACACCGATCCGTCATGATCCATGGCAAACTCGATCAGGCTTTCATGCCCCATAAACCGCGCCCGCGTCACCACACCGGGGGCAGCGACACCATCGGTGGACGTCGGCAATGGCCCCGATCCGTGGCGGTCAAAATCCAGCCGCACATGCTGCGGGCGAAACACGATATCCACCTCGGTGCCATCGGCAAAGCCCGGCGCCAGAAAGCGGCCAAATGGGGTTTCGGCCAACGCGCCATTCACTTGGGCCTGCAATACATTGGCATCGCTAAAAAACGACACCGCCGCGCGGTCAATCGGGCGGGTATAGACATTATACGGCGCGCCCTGCTGCACGATCTTGCCATCCCGCATCAGGGCGATTTCATCGGCCATGCGCATGGCTTCTTCGGGTTCATGCGTCACCAGCAGAACGGCGGTGTCTTCGTCTTTCAGCAGGCTTAGCGTCTCGTCGCGGATGCCGTCGCGCAGCCGGTTGTCCAGCCCGGAAAACGGCTCGTCCATCAGCATGATCCGCGGGCGGGGTGCCAAGGATCGCGCCAGCGCCACGCGCTGTTGTTCGCCGCCAGACAGTTGGTGCGGATAGCCATCAATAAACTTCAACAACCCGACGCGGCTAAGCAATTCTTCGACCCGCCCGCGCTTGCCGTCTTTGGATCCATTCA
>JBLINN010000358.1:0-3990 GCA_047639325.1 Paracoccaceae bacterium
AGTTCCGACCTTTCCGACGCCGTTGCCTGCAATGGTGATTTGCCCGCCATATCTCATCCTCCAAATCAGATACCGAAACAGAATCACACCCGACAATCGTTGGCCAGCCAAAACCAACCCGCTTAGCATCGTGTTCGAACAAAGCTATGGCGGGGTCGATGGTGACAGTGCATCTTCGGCCGAGCTTTATGCGCTGCTTTCGGCCCTGTCCGGCGTGCCGATCCAGCAGGGACTTGCAGTGACCGGCTCTGTCAATCAGGCGGGCGAGGTACAGGCGATTGGCGGCGTGAACGAAAAGATCGAAGGGTTCTATGACATCTGCAAAGCCCGCCGCCTGACCGGCAAACAGGGCGTGCTGATCCCGAAATCGAATATCGATCACCTGATGCTGCGCCAGGATGTGGTCGCTGCTGTTGAAAAGAGCCGGTTCCGGATCATTCCCGTTGAGACCATTGATCAGGGGATCGCGGTTCTGACCGGGGAACGGGCCGGAAAACGGGGCCGCAACGGCAGGTTCCCTGAAGGATCGGTCAATGCACTGGTGGAACAACGAATGCGCGCCTTTGCCGCCCTGCGCCAGAGTTTCGGGCGCGACAAAGACCCAAATCGGCGCGATCCATGACTTCCCCGCCCAACACCCAACCGCCACGCCAGATCATCATCGCCGCAACCTGTTATGCAGATGCAACCCGTGCCATCCCTATGGCAGCAGGGCTTGCCCGATGGGCCAAAGCCGATTTGCACGGCATCCTTGTCGAACAGGACGTGACGCTGACGGCCACCGGGATGTTTACGACGTGTCTGATCACACCCGCAGGCGCACAGGTCGCGGCCCCGACGACAAAGCAGATGCGCCGGTTACTGGCCGCAGACGCGCGTGACTTTGAAGCGGAACTGGCTAAGCTGGCCGGAGCCAGCCTGCGGCGCTGGACTTTCGAACGTCTGAAGGGCGATCTCATGGTCCAGATGCGTGCCGCCGCAGAGCAGGGCGATATCCTGCTTGTCGGACACCACGGGTTTTACAGACACCACGGGGCAGTCATCCTGATCCACAATCCTGGTCAGAACCAGGGCCAGGCGCAGCACCGGGCCTTCGACATCGCGACACAACTGGGGCGCAACCAGAACGCTCCGCTGTTCATCTGGGCTGCGGCACCCGACCCGGAACAACGCCACTTTGCGTCCGTCGAACTGGAAGCCATGTTGCGTCGCGCCGACCTCCCCGGATCTGTCGCGCGTGTTTTTGGGTCTGCAACCGAAATCCTTGAGCAGATCAACCGCTCAAGCGCGGTTGCGGTGATCATTGACACCCAATCGGGCCCTTTCAGAAGCGACGCCGATATGAACCATCTTCTTGATGTGGGGCGATGCCCTTTGGTGATCACCGGCTCTGCTGATGCGCCGATGTCTATGGAACATCCCAAACCGGGACAAAACACCTAGGCTTTCTACCGAAGATGCGCGGCGATGTAACTGACCGCCGCACCGAGCGTGGCAAGCTGAGGATAATCCGCTTCGGGAATGGGCAGGCCAAAGCGTGTGTGCAGAGCCGTGATAAGGCCGAGAAAATCCATGGAATCGATCTCCAGATCATCCTGCAGGTGGTCGCTGTCCCGAACCGTGGCCGGGTCAATGTCCGGGGCGACAGACACGAGGTCATCAAGAAAGGCGCGGCGGATGTCAGCATTTGTCATAACGTGGCAGGCTCCATTAAAAGGCGCTCGATCTCAGTCAGCAGCTGCGCGCCGCGGCGACCGTCACTGACCCGGTGGTCAGCAGCAAGGGTGACGGTCACGGTATTGCGGGGCACAACCGCATCGCCCACAACCCAAGCACGGCGTTTTGGAGCGCCAAAGCCCACCAACGCCACTTGAGGCGGGTAGATAACACCATAAAGTAACCCGGCCCCGGTCTCGCCCATATTTGAGACAGTGATCGTGCCCGTTGTCAGTTCCGAGTTGCGAAGCCGTCCGTTTCGGGCGCGGGCAACAATGTCGCGCATCGCGGCCATTATTTCATCCAGTGTCAGTGTTTCGGCGTCGCGGATCGCTGGCGCGATCAGCCCGCCGCCGTGCAGCGCCACGACCAGCCCCGCATGGACAGCGGACGAGGGGACAAACTGGTTCTGCGCGAAGATACCGTTCAGTTCAGGCGTCTTGAGTAAGGCGCGCACGGTTGCCCGCAGGAATAAAGCGCCCATCAGCAGCCGGGTATCCGGTGGGCGCGCGGCATTGGTGGCTACAAGCCAGTCGGTCGCAGGTTGCAGGTCGATGGACTGCGCCAGGTAGTAATGCGGGATCTCACGTTTTGAGCGCACCATTGCCGCTGCAATTGCCTTGCGCATTTCGCCCAGGTCGATACCTCGTCCAGACGATCGCTCAGGCGCATTTGCCAGATGCCCTTCCACATCCGCCAGCACAATAGCCCCGTCCGGCCCGGTGCCGTGAAGCGATGTCAGTGTCACCCCCGCCTCTGCCGCACGCGCTCTGGCGGCAGGTGACGCGGGCGGATGTGGTTCTAGGTTTGGGCCTGCATCAGGCGGTATCTCGGGTGGCGGAACATCCGGCGCTTCGACCGGTGGCGCGACGGGAATTTCCGGCGAGGGCACTCCAAGTGGCTCGCCCGGCGGTTCGGGCGGAATTTCGACCGGGGCAGTCGGCGGGCTCTTGGGTGGTGCTGGAGGCAGATCCGGATCATCCCCAGCCTGTGCCGCTATGCCGATGCGGGCCAGCACTGCGCCAACCGGCAGGGTTTGGCCCGGATGTGCCTCCAGCGCCGTCACTTCGCCCGCCTCGAAAATCTCGATGTCGATGGCCCCCTTCTGGGTTTCCACCACAGCGATCACGTCGCCGCGCGCGACTGAGTCACCCGGTTTGACCAGCCATTCCACCAGTTTACCCTCTTCCATGTCGGCCCCAAGCGACGGCATCAAAAACAACCCCATCAGACCCCTCCCATCACGGCTTTGGCGGCGGCAACGATCCCCGACACCTGTGGCAGGGCCGCCTCTTCCAGATGTTTCGGGTAGGGTACCGGCACCTCGGCCGAACAGACCCGGCCAACTGGCGCATCAAGATGCCAGAACCCCTGTTCCATGATGCGCGCCGAAATTTCCGCCGACAGGGACCCCGACCGCCAGCCTTCGTCCACCACCACCGCCCGCCGGGTGCGGGCCAGCGAGGTAAGGATGGTTTTGTCGTCCAGCGGGCGGAGGATCCGCAGATCAATCACTTCGGCCTCGATGCCCGCGCCAGCAAGCACATCAGCGGCCTCCAGAGTTTTCCCAAGCGATCCGCCATAGGTGATAAGCGTCACATCCCGTCCGGCCCGGCGCACCGCCGCGTGGTCGATCTCGACCGCACCTGCGTTGACCGCCAGCTTGCCGGTTTGATTGTACAGCATCACATGTTCGAAGATCAGCACGGGGTCGGGCTCCTGCAGCGCGCTCCACAGCATCCCGCGCGCATCTTCCAGCGTGGCCGGGGCCAGGATGCGCAGGCCGGGGATGTGGGCCAGCCAGCCTTCAAGGCTGTGCGAATGCTGCGCCGCCAGTTGCCGCCCGGCACCGGTGGCCATGCGGATCACCACTGGGGCACCAAACTGCCCCCCCGACATATGGCGGATCGTTGCGGCGGTGTTCATGATCTGGTCCAGCGTCAGAAGACTGAAATTGACTGTCATGATCTCGACAATCGGACGCATCCCAACCATCGCGGCCCCGATACCCGCACCGGTAAAGCCGGATTCTGACAAGGGTGTGTCGCGGATGCGGTCCGCGCCAAACTTGTCCATCAGACCCTTGGAGACAGCATAGCAGCCACCATAGGCACCAACGTCCTCGCCCATCAGGAACACTTTTTTGTCGCGCGTCATCGCCTCGCTGATCGCGGCGCGCACGGCTTCACGATAGGTGGTTTCCACGGTTTCGGTCGCGCGCGCAGGCGGCGCAGGCGACGCGGGGCGAATTTCGGCCATTACATGCCGGTGCAG
>JBLINN010000359.1:0-3971 GCA_047639325.1 Paracoccaceae bacterium
TTCGGTCTTTTGGATCAAATCGCCGATGTAAACGATGTTGTCGTTCTTCAGGCAGTTTGCCGAACGGACAGACAGTTCCAGCTCGTCGACTTTCTTGAGCAGCAGCGGGTTGAATTCCAGCCCGTCATCTTCTGCTTCACGACCAGCCGCTTCGGGCTCGTCGAAGTTGACGAAGATCGACAGCTGATCCTGCAGGATACGCGCCGCAAAAGCGACCGCATCATCCGGGGTCAGCGAGCCATCGGTTTCGACCTTCATGGTCAGCTTGTCATAATCCAGCACCTGACCTTCGCGGGTCGGTTGCACGTCATAGCTGACCTTTTTGACCGGCGAATAGATCGCGTCGATCGGGATCAGGCCAATGGGCGCATCTTCGGGTTTGTTCTTTTCCGAGGATACATAGCCTTTACCGGTATTCACCGTCAGTTCCATGAACAGATCGGCACCATCATCGAGGTGACAGATCACGTGTTCGCGGTTCAGAATCTCGATACCGGCGCTTTCGCTGATGTCACCGGCGGTGACAACGGCCGGACCCTTGGCATTGATCGACAGCCGCTTGGGACCTTCGACTTCCATGCGCAAGGACACGCCCTTGAGGTTCAAGATAATGTCGGTCACGTCTTCGCGCACACCGGCGACAGACGAGAACTCGTGCAGAACATTGTCGATCTGAACGCTGCTGATCGCCGCGCCTTGCAGCGAGCTCATCAGGATACGACGCAAGGCGTTGCCCAGCGTCAGGCCAAAGCCACGTTCCAGCGGTTCAGCCACAACAGTTGCCTGGCGCGCCGGGTCATTACCCGGCTTCACCTCTAGCTGTGTTGGCTTGATCAATTCGGCCCAATTTTTATGGATCATGCGGTCCCTCCATTCTTGTCTGCATCCCATGTCCGATAGACGCAGACGCCCGAGGTTTCAAAATGACGGTCTGGGGCCGTGCGGATACACAGCCCCAGATGAAATTGATGTCGCTTAGACGCGACGGCGCTTTGGCGGACGACAGCCGTTATGCGCCATCGGCGTCACATCACGGATTGACGTGATGTTGAACCCAACAGCCGCCAGTGCACGCAATGCGCTTTCGCGGCCCGAACCGGGCCCCTGCACTTCGACTTCGATGGTTTTAACGCCGTGTTCCTGCGCCTTTTTACCAGCATCTTCGGCAGCCATCTGCGCCGCATAAGGCGTAGATTTCCGCGAGCCTTTAAAGCCCATTGTGCCAGCAGACGACCATGCGATCGCGTTGCCTTGCACATCCGAGATCAGGATCTTGGTGTTGTTGAAAGAACTGTTCACATGCGCCACACCAGCGGCGATGTTCTTACGTTCTTTTTTGCGGGTTTTTGTCTTATCGCGTGCCATTGATCAGACCCCCTATTTCTTCTTGCCGGCAATGGCCTTTGCGGGGCCTTTGCGGGTGCGTGCATTTGTGTGGGTGCGCTGGCCGCGAACCGGCAGGTTGCGACGATGACGCAGACCGCGGTAGCAACCCAGATCCATCAGGCGTTTGATGTTCATCTGTGTCTCGCGACGCAAGTCACCTTCGACGTTGAAGTTGGCGTCGATATGCTCGCGGATTTTCAGAACTTCGGCATCCGACAGCTCATTCACGCGACGGGACAGATCAATGCCCACAGCCTCGCAGATGGACTGCGCCGAGGTGTTGCCGATTCCGGTGATATAGGTAAGGGCGATTGGAACCCGTTTGGCAGTCGGGATATTAACGCCGGCAATACGTGCCACGTGTCACTTTCCTTTTCGTTGCGGGTCCGTAGCTCCGGACCCTTTTTTCACAACGCCGACCCTTGGTAGTGTCACCAACCGGTCCAGCATTTCGAGGTGGTCGTACGCGATGACGAATCGGACGCGTACAAATTGATTCCCTTACGGGATGGTGGTCGATATGGGCATTTTTCCCTGCGGTCAAGATTAGATTGACGTTTTGTCAATAACCTTGGTGATCGCGGCCTGAACCTGAGCGATTTCGCCCAATCCATCGACTTTTTCAAGCTGGCCTTTGGCATAGTAATAGCCAATCAGCGGCGAGGTCTTTTTGTAATATTCCATCAGCCTTGTGCGCAAAGACTGTTCGTTGTCATCCGCGCGGCGTTTGAAATCGGACGCGCCACAATTAGAGCATTTGCCATCGCCGGGCTGTGGTTTGGTGATGTCGTTATAGACCTCGCCGCAAGCGCCGCAGGTGGAGCGGGCGGTGATGCGCGACACCAGTGCGTCGTCATCCACTTCCATCTCGATCACCGCATCCAGGCCCTGCCCGGTTGCCGCCAGTAGATCGCCCAAGGCGTCGGCCTGTGCCAGGGTCCGGGGAAAGCCATCAAAGATAAAGCCGTTGCCCTTGGTGGTTTCCAGCTTTTCGCGGATCAGGCCAATCACGATCTCGTCGGTGACCAGTTCACCGCGTTCCATAACTTCGGCCACCACACGGCCCATCTCGGTGCCGCTTTCCTTGGCCTCGCGCAGCATGTCGCCAGTGCTAAGCTGCACCATGCCGCGGGTGTCGACCAGATGCCGGGCCTGGGTGCCTTTGCCAGCCCCGGGTGGACCCATCAGAATAATATTCATCTGCGCGCTGGAGCCTTCTTACCACGCTTGCGGCCCTTACCGCGCAGCTGGGATTTTTCGATCAGGCCTTCGTATTGATGCGCCAACAAATGGCTTTGCGCCTGCTGGATCGTGTCCATGGTCACCGACACCACAATCAGCACCGAGGTGCCGCCAAAGTAGAACGGGATGGCGAACTGCCCGCGCAGGATTTCCGGCAACAGGCACACCGCCGCCAGATAGGCCGAGCCCAGAACCAGCACGCGGTTGACCACGTATTCCAGATATTCGGCGGTCTTTTTGCCAGGGCGAATGCCAGGGACAAAGCCGTTCTGGTTTTTCAGGTTGTCCGCCACATCGTCCGGTTTGAACGACACGTTGAACGTATAGAAATAGGCGAAGAACACGATCATGCTGACGAAGAACAACAGGTACAGCGGCTGACCGGGGCCAAAGTTAGCGAGCAACCACGACATCACCGGGCCACTGGCAGCGCCTGACGAAAAGGTCGAGATCGTCACTGGCAGCAGTAACAGCGAACTGGCGAAGATCGCCGGGATCACGCCCGCCGGGTTGACTTTGACCGGCAAATGCGAGGACCCGCCGTCGTACATTTTCATGCCCACTTGGCGGCGCGGATACTGGATGTGGATCTTGCGCAAGGCGCGTTCCATGAACACCACAAAGGTTATGGTGGCAAACACCATCACCAGCACACCGACAATCACCCCGGGGCTGACAGCGCCAGACCGGCCAGAGGCAAAGAACTGCGCCATCGCTGCGGGAACTTCGGCAATGATACCAACAAAGATGATCAGCGAGATGCCGTTGCCGATGCCGCGCGCGGTGATCTGCTCACCCAGCCACATCAGGAACATCGTACCGCCAACCAGCGTGACCATCGTCGACAGCCGAAAGAACATCCCCGGATCGGTCGCCATATCGCCCGCCTCCAGCGAGACCGCCAAGCCGTAAGCCTGCAGCGTGGCCAGTGCCACCGTGCCATAGCGGGTCATCTGGTTGATTTTCTTACGGCCCTGCTCGCCTTCTTTCTTCAACTGTTCCATCGACGGAACCATCGCTGTCAAAAGCTGAACAATGATCGAGGCCGAGATATACGGCATGATCCCAAGGGCCAGAATGCCCATCCGCCCCAACGCACCACCGGTGAACATGGAAACCATGCCGCCAATGCCCTGCCCGGCGCCTTCCATGAATTCGCGCAGGGCAATGCCATCAATGCCGGGGACCGGAATGAAGGTGCCCAGACGATAGACAATCAAAACGCCAAGGGTGAACAGGATACGGTTGCGCAGGTCGGTCGCTTTGCCAAGAGCGGCCCAGCTGGTGTTTGCCGCCATTTGTTCAGCTGCTGATACCATGGAATAGGTCTCTTTTATGAAAAC
>JBLINN010000360.1:0-3945 GCA_047639325.1 Paracoccaceae bacterium
ATCAACTGTTTCGGGCCGGATCGTTGCATGTTTGAAAGCAACTTTCCGGTGGACCGGGCCTCGATCAGCTATCCGGTGCTTTGGAACGCCTTCAAGAAAATCGCCGCGCGGTACGACGATGCGGCGCAACAGGCGATGTTTTCTGGAACTGCGCGGCGGTTCTACGGACTTTGACGCCAGCGCGGATTATGGCCGCACTGGCAGTTCGTTTATCTGGCTGATGTTACCCGTCGCCAAACCGCCGGTTCAACTTTCGCATCCCCCCCAACCAACGGTCATAATCCTGCGTTTTCAAGCGCATATACCCTAAAACCTCGGGATGTGGCAGCACCAGAAACGTCTCTTCCTCGATGGCGCGCAGGCAGGCATCGGCCACTGGTTCGGGTTCTAACAAGCCATCCATCGCGGCAACCGAGTCCTCGTGACCCGCAGTCATCGCTGAGCGCACCGCTTGCGGGCACAACACCGAAACCCCGATACCCTTGTCGCCATAGGTAAGCGACAACCATTCGGCCAAGCCCACGGCGGCATGTTTGGTCACCCCATAAGGCGCGGCGCCCACCTGATTCAGCAAACCGGCAGCCGAGGCAGTGTTCAGCAGATAGCCACCGCCACGCGCAATCATCCGGGGCACCACGTGGCGCGCCGCCCAGACATGGCTCATCACGTTGATCTCCCAAATCCGCTGCCAGTCGTCATTGGGCACTTCGACCCCGCCAAGGGTCAGGATACCGGCGTTGGAACAAAACAGCGCAATCGGGCCAACCTCGTCTTCGACCCGGGTAATCAGCGCCTCGATCTCGGCCTCAACCCCGACATTGACGCCAATCGCCAGCCCGCTGATTTCATCTGCCACAGCTTGCGCCCCGGGTTCATCCAGATCGGCGCAAATCACCTTTTTCGCCCCGGCAGCGGCAAACCGCTGCGCCAATGCCCGCCCGATACCGCTGGCGGCCCCGGTGACAACAACAACCTTGTCTTTAACTTGCATATCAGTCCCTTACGTCCACATGTTCGAGCCGCCACAGACGGTCAACGCCTGTCCGGTCATATATCGGCTGGCGTCTGACGCCAGATAAACAGCGATGCCTTTCAGGTCATCCGCCTCGCCCAACCGGCGCAGCGGGATATCCTGTTGGGCACGTTTCACTGCCTCGGGATTGTCCCACAATTCACGGGCGAAATCGGTGCGAATCAGACCGGGGCAGATGGTGTTGAAACGCACGCCCTTGGGCCCGAATTCCATTGCCAGATTGCGCACCAGACCAATCAGCGCCAGTTTTGACATCCCATAGGTGCCCAACATTACCGACGGCTTGAACGCCCCGATGGACGAGGTGAACATCATTGACCCGTTGCCCTTATCGACCATGTCCTGCACTGCCATCTGCGCCAACCACAGGTTGGATTGCACATTGGCCGCCATGGTCTTTTCATAAGCGTCATCGGGAATTTCCGACGTCGGCCCGTAATAAGGATTCACCCCGGCATTGCCGACCACAATGTCAATCGGCCCAGCATCAGCGCGCGTCTTGTCCACCAACGCCTGCAACTGATCTTTGTACCCGACATTACAGGCCACAGGAATCGCCCGGTTGGCCCCGCAGGCACTATTGATCTGATCAACAGCGGCTTCCAGTTGATCCATCTTGCGGGCGGACACCACCACTGTGGCGCCCTGTTCGGCAAGGCCGGTGGCCATCGCCAACCCCATACCTTTTGAGGCACCGGTCAGCAGGGCGACACGACCGGAAAGGTCAAATAATCCCATAGGGTTTTCCTTTGTTTTCAGGTTTCTGGCGCGGATTCATCCGCCAGACAGGCACGACGAATCTCGCGTCGGTCAATTTTGGTGGTGGCACCACGGGGCAGGGGATCTGTCTGTATCCAGATGCGTTCCGGCAGTTTGAACTTGGCGATATGATCGCCTAGGAAAGCCAGCAGTTCCTGTGGGTCTACCTGACTCCCGGGGCGGGTTTGCAGGGCGGCGCCAACAACTTCGCCCAGCCGGTCATCGGGAACCGAAAACGCACATGCCTCAGCCACGGCAGGGTGGCGGTGCAACGCGCCTTCGACATCCAGACAGGCGATGTTTTCACCGCCGCGAATGATGATGTTTTTCTTGCGGTCAACAATGGTGACATAGCCGTCTGGGTCGATATATCCCAAATCACCTGTGCGCAGCCAACCGTCCTGCAACGCCTCTGCTGTTGCTTCTGGTTTATTCAAGTAACACCGCATGTTACAGGGGCTTTTTACAGTGATTTCGCCAACCTCTCCCTGCGGAACCGGCTGCCCGTTTTCATCCAGAAATTGCAGATCCTGTATCGGCGGATGCAACCGCCCGGCGACCCCGGGCCGGTCCAGGTATTCCGGCCCGGCAAGCCCGATCCCCACAGCGTTGGTTTCGGTCATGCCCCAGCCGGTCGCGATGCTGGCCTTGGGAAATGTCTTTGCCAGTTCTAGCACCTGCGCCGCTGGTCGTTTTGCCCCGCCAGACCCCAAATAATCCAGCGTCTCTAGCGGTTCGTTCATCTCTGTTGCAGCCTGCAACAGATCCGCAGATTGCGTCGGAACCCCCAGAAAACGCGTGATTTTTTCGTCGCGGATGATGCGAACCGCTTTCGTGGCATCCCATTTATCCATCAAGGCCAATTTCGCGCCCGCAGGCAGGCTAAGCAGAAACACCGGGTGCGTCGCGGTCACATGGAACAGCGGTGTGACCACCAAAACCGCCGGGCGCAGGGCCGGGGGGGCGTTGTCGGCTGGTGGATCAAGCAGTGGCGCCATTGCCGCCTGCATTAACCATGTGAAAACCGCGTTGATCGCCCCGCGATGGGTTTGCACCACGCCCTTGGGATGGCTGGTTGTCCCCGAGGAATACATGATCGCAAAATCATCGTCCGGCCCAATTTCAACCTCGGGCCAGCTGTCATTCACCATAGCATTCCGCAGCGCGGTATAGCGTAGGTCAGTAATCTCTTCGCCATCGCGCACGCCAATCAGTTCCAAATTATGTGCGTTTACAAGGGGTTTCAGCCGTTCAACCCGGGCACCATCGGCAAAAACCACCTTTGCGGCGGTGTCGATCAGGGCATAATCCAGCTCTTGCGTCGTCCACCAGGCGTTCAGAAACACCACAACTGCGCCAAGCGAAGAGATGGCCATGGTCAGGATCAACAGTTCTGGGCAATTGCGCATGGCAATCGCCACACGATCCCCTTGGACAACATTCAGATTTTGTTGAAGGACATGCGCCACCCTGTTGGTTTCATGTAAAAATTCATCATAGGTCCAGGTTTCGTCCCGATACACCAGATAATCCGCCGCTCCGTTGCCTTGCGGTTCCCGGCTGGCCTGCATCATCGCGGGCACGTTTGGCGGGACATTCTGGAACACCCGAAAGGCAACGCCGCGAATCTCTTTGTTTTCCAAGGCAAAACACGGGTTGGTGGTGGTGAGATGAAGTACCGCCTGATCCAGCGACATCGCGCTCATCTTTGGCCAACCGACAGACGTGGGGCAGGCGAGCATTTTGTGAGACGCATTGAAATTCCTCCCTCAGCGCTTGTGGCCGACCCGATGGGTTTCCCCGAACGGTACATGCACTGTTATTGTGTTAAGCAAATGTTAGTGTGAAAATCGACCTCTGCCAACAGATAGTGGTCGCCGGACCGGCGATAAGTTTTGTTGGGGATTGCGGATACTGCATCTGGGTGGTGCCTGGCAGGAACTATGGGTAACATACGGAAGTAATGGTATAAATTGAAATACCGGGAATCCAATTTATTCACATAATACTGATTATGCGATTTTTGCGTGTAGCCGCAAAGTTTGAATGTCGCACATCTGCAAAGTAGAAGTGTCACACGTCCCTGTTGAAGCGGGATTGGAGTGTGACCGTGGGACCGGTGATACAGCAGCCAATATGTTGGGACTAAGCCT
>JBLINN010000361.1:0-3941 GCA_047639325.1 Paracoccaceae bacterium
CACCCTACGGTGGGTACGTCTGTGCTCAGCGGGTTGGATCGGGGAACCGGTCTTGCGGGGTAACCAGCGGTTTCTGTGTCAACGCCAGACCCGCGCCCAGCATCAACACCGCCGCCGCCGCCAACAGGCTGTCGCCGATATCCCCGGTAAAATCACCCAACAGCCCGGCCCCTATTGGCCCAATTGTCTGCGCCACAGCAAACACCACGGTAAACTGGCTAACCGCCGCGCCCCAGGCAGCTTGCGGCAGGTTCTGACGGGTGAAATTGGTGATCGCCCCCGGCGCCATGAACACCGACAGTCCAAAGATGATGGCAGAGGCCAGCAGCACCGGCAGCGACGCCGACAGGATCGGCAGGGCCGACCCCACCGCAATGCCAGTCAGCACCAGTGCCAGCGGCACGCCTGAGGCATAGCGCGCAAACACCGACCGCCAGGCAAAGGGCGACAGCACAATGCCCACCCCCATCACCATCCACACCGTGGCAATCAACAACGGCGATGCGGCCTGTTCCTTCATCCAGGCGGCAATAAACGTCAGATACACGATATAGCCCAGCCCAAACCCCGCATATCCGGCATATTCCCCCAGCATCCGGCGCATCGGTACCCGCGCTTTGGGTGGGCGGCTGCCAACGGGTGGTTTCAACTGCCCGGCAGACCACAAGGCCACCGGGCAAAAAGCCAGGCTGACAACACCAATCACGATCCACGCCCAGGGCCAGGATTGTGGGCCATAAAGGGTAAGCAACGGTGGGATCAACGCGCCGCTTAGAACAATGCCCAAGCCACCGCCCGTCCCGAAATAAAGGGCGATCGCCAGCGCGTTGCGCTTTGGATTGTCCTGAAACAACGACGCCGCCAGCACGCCCCCCGTCACAAAGGACAGCGCCCCAAACACCCCTGCCAGAACCCGCCACAGCGACTGTGCCCACAGCGCTGCGTCAAAGCCTGTCGCCAGCAGGCACAGCGCCGTTGCCACTGCCCCCACGCCAAACAACCTCGACGCCGCCACCCGGTGGATCAGCGCCATCGTCACCAACGAGCCCACCACATAGCCCAGCGCATTGGCCGTGTTCAGCCAGCCGGACTGGACATAATTCCAGCCCAGATCGTCCTTCATCGCGGGCAGGATCAGACCATAGGCAAAGCGGGCAAACCCGTTGGTGACGCAAACCCCCAGCGTCAGGCCGACAAGAACCAGCCAGGGGCGGGCAGGGGGCGATGTCACGTCAGCGGGCCTTTGTATTCACAACCCGGCATAAACCGCCCGCTCAAAGGCGTCATAGATTCGAAGCATCGGCGGCTCAACAAACGGCAGCGATTGTGTCATGATCACCGCCGCCACGTCCCGGGCCGGGTCAATCCAATAATGCGTGTTGCACACCCCCGCCCAGCCCATCGATCCGGCGCTGCGTTTGCCCTCGACCGCCTCTTCGTTGCGCATAAAGGCAAAGCTGTGCGTGACCTTTTTGCTGGGAAACAGATCCACATCCGCCGTTATAGGCGACACGCTTTGCATTGGCCGGAACGTCAGCCCGCGCATCTGGTCGGCCAGCATCAGCTGCATCGCTTCTGGCGACAGAACCCGGTTGCCATCCAGCTGCCCGCCATCCAGCACCATCCGCAGAAAGCGCAAATAATCCGGCGCGGTGGAATACAGCGCATGGCCCATGCCATAAAATTCCGGCTGCGGCGGTGGGGCCAGCGCAAGCGGGGCGAATTTTCCGTCCTCACCGCGAATGGAGACATCCGACATCCGGCCTACCAGCGCGTCAGGTTCAAACGCCGTGTCCGCCATACCAAGTGGTTCAAATATTTCTTCGCGGCAAAATGCATCAATCCGCCGCCCATCCACCGCCTCGACCATCTGACCCAGCCAGTCGATGCCGGTGCCATAGCCCCAGCGGGTGCCGGGATCGGTTGTCAGCGGGTACATCAGCGATGATTTTAACCCTGACAGGATGGTCGGCAATCCGGTCACTTCCATATATTTTGGCATATCCGCATTCCAGAACTCATATTCCAGCCCGCTGGTATGGGTTGCCAGATGACGCGCTGTCGCCTGGGTTTTGGGGGCGCGCAGGATTGGTGTGTCACCATCAAACCCGTCCAGCACCTGCATGTCGTTCCAGGTTGGCAGGACATCAGCCACCAGCGTGTCCATGCTCATTTTGCCCCGGTCGATCAGGATCATTGCCGCCAAGGCGCCGATCCCTTTGGTCATCGAGAATATGCGAAACGCAGTATCTTGGGCGGCGGGGCGCCCTGGGGCTGAATCGCCGGCGGCGCCACTGAAAGTCACCCCATTTGCATTTGCTACCATGCCCACGACAAAAGGCACATCTTCGGTTTCGACGGCACGGGTCAACACCCTGTCCAGATCGCTCATGATATTTATCCTTCCAGATAATATGTAGCGCCACGGTATCGGCCCGGTGTCGCGCAAGTCCATTGCCGTTTTGCCTAACCTGCAATCTCTTGCATTCAGGGGGGCCAGCGGCTAGCACGGCAAGGACATTTTTGGGGGCCGTCATGGACGATCTTAAAGCAAAATACCTGGGGCAGATCGCGGATGCGGCGGATGAATCGGCGCTCGAGTCGATCCGCGTCATCGCTGTTGGCAAAAAGGGCGAGGTGTCGCTGAAGATGCGCGAGCTGGGCAAGATGACGCCCGAAGAGCGCCAAGTGGCCGGCCCCGCGCTGAACGCCCTGAAGGACGAGATCAATTCCGCGCTGATCGCCAAGAAATCCGCGCTGGGCGATGCGGCGCTGGACGAACGGCTGCGCACCGAATGGCTGGACGTTACCTTGCCGTCGCGTCCGCGTCGCGAGGGCACCATTCATCCGGTCAGTCAGGCCAGCGAAGAGCTGACGGCGATCTTTGCCGAGCTGGGGTTTTCGGTGGCCGAGGGGCCGCGCATTGATACCGACTGGTATAATTTCGACGCGCTGAACATCCCCGGCCATCACCCGGCACGCGCCGAGATGGACACGTTTTATATGCACCGCGCTGAGGGCGACAATCGCCCACCGCATGTGCTGCGCACGCATACCAGCCCGGTGCAGATCCGGTCGATGGAGACGCAGGGCGCCCCGATCCGCATCATCTGCCCGGGTGGGGTTTACCGCGCCGACTATGACCACACGCACACGCCGATGTTCCATCAGGTCGAAGGCTTGGCGCTGGATACCGATATTTCGATGGCGAACCTGAAATGGACGCTGGAAGAATTCGTGAAGGCGTTTTTTGAGGTGGACGAGGTCGAACTGCGGTTCCGAGCCTCGCATTTCCCGTTCACGGAACCGTCGGCCGAGGTGGATATCCGCTGTTCGTGGCAGGATGGCACGCTGAAATTCGGCGAGGGGGATGACTGGTTCGAAATCCTTGGCTCCGGCATGGTGCATCCCAAGGTGATTGCCGCCGGTGGGATTGACCCGGATGTCTATCAGGGCTTTGCCTTTGGCATCGGGATCGACCGGCTGGCGATGCTGAAATACGGGATCCCTGATTTGCGGGCGTTCTTTGAGTCCGATTTGCGGTGGTTGCGGCATTATGGATTTTCGGCGTTGGATATGCCGAATTTGCATGGTGGGTTGTCGCGGTGATGGCCCTTCAAAACCTTGAGGCTCAGCTCAATCGGCCTTGCGAATGCAAAGTACCGAATCCACGTCGCCATTTGCATGTAGTCGCACTAGGCGACAACGCTCACGCATCGAACGCTGGTAGTAGAATAGTTCGAATTGGGCGTGTGGTCCAACCGTTTATCTTGCGAGGTTTCGTGGTGCAATCCAACGCAAATCTTCATCCGGGCAATATTTTCCGAAGACACCCATGCGTTTGATTTCTTCCAAATCAGATCGTCCGACATCAAAATCGGGGCCGTCCTTTTCTTTCAAGCTGTCGAAGAACTTCTTCACCATAGGAACAGACATGCAGG
>JBLINN010000362.1:0-3929 GCA_047639325.1 Paracoccaceae bacterium
TCGGCCCTGAGGGCGCGCAACACGTCGGTTGTGCCTTCGCGGCTGACGCCCGACATGACCATGACACGGTCACCAACGGCCTGTTCCAGTTCGGCGCGCGCAGCAGCGCGTTCGTCGTCATCCAGCGCATCAATCTTGTTGAGCACGGTGATGCGGGGTTTGTCGGCAAGGTGGCCGCCATAGGCCTCAAGCTCAGTAATAATCGTCCGGTAATCCTCGGCAACGGTTTGCGACGTGCCATCAACCAGATGCAGCAGGACCGAGCAGCGTTCGACATGGCCCAGGAACCTATCACCAATGCCGCGCCCTTCGTGCGCGCCGGCGATCAGGCCGGGAATGTCCGCAATGACAAATTCCACATTATCGACACCGACAACGCCCAGATTGGGGTGCAGCGTGGTGAACGGATAGTCAGCGATTTTGGGGCGCGCGTTGGATGTGGCGGCCAGAAAGGTCGATTTGCCCGCGTTTGGCATACCCAAAAGGCCGACATCGGCGATCAGTTTCAGGCGCAGCCACAGGGTGCGTTCGACGCCTTCCTGCCCCGGGTTGGCGCGGCGCGGTGCCTGATTGGTCGAGGATTTGAAATGCAGGTTGCCAAAGCCGCCATTGCCGCCACGGGCCAGTTCCACCGTGTCGCCAATATTTGCAAGGTCAGCAATCACGGTTTCCTGATCTTCGTCCAGGATTTCCGTGCCGACAGGCACCCGCAAGATGATATCGGCGCCATCCTTGCCGGTGCGTTGTTTGCCCATGCCGGGCTGGCCGCTTTTGGCAAAGAAATGCTGTTGAAAGCGAAAGTCGATCAGGGTGTTCAGCCCGTCAACCGCCACAGCGCGCACAGTGCCGCCCCCACCGCCATCGCCGCCATCGGGGCCGCCATATTCAATGTATTTTTCACGCCGGAAGCTGACACAGCCACCGCCACCGCCGCCAGAACGGATATAGACCTTAGCGAGATCGAGAAATTTCATGTTCGTCCTCTAACGCATAGGCCCGGTCAGGCCAATCACAGTTTTCGGCTGTAGGTCCAGGTGGCCACGGTGGCATCCCGTGCCAAGCAAAAGCTTTCGGCGTCGCCAAGATAGGCGAAACCACAATGGGTCAGCACCCGGGCACTGGCCGGGTTATCCTGAAACACCGCAGCAAACATCGTGGTATTGTTAAGCGGGTTGTTTTGCACCAACGACTCGACCGCCTTGGACGCCAGTCCGGTATTCCAATAAACCGGCGCCACCCAATAGCCAACTTCCGACTGGTCGCGGTCCAGCTTTTGCAGGCTGATCAGGCCCATCACCTCGGAGCCGCCCGATTTGCTGCCATCCATCGCCCAGACGTCTTCGGTGCGCTCGTCTGCCATGGCGCGGGCGACAAAGGCCTCGGTACCGCCCGGCGGCATCGGGTGCGGGATCGACGTGGTCATACGCGCCACCCGTTCGTCGCTGCCGTATAGCGAAATCAGCCCCATATCGGACCGGCGCAACGGGCGCAGGTCGAACCGGTCGGTTTCGATGACGGGTTGGTTGATGATTTGATCCAGTTTCATGTGCTTGTTCCTCCTCCGAACAACACAAAGAGAACGGACAGGACTGTCAGTGCCGCCAATGTCCGCATTAAATAGGCCTCGCCACGCGTGCCTGCAACCTTTGCAGCGATACGATCACCGGCAAATGTCCAGACCGGATGCAGCAGCATCTGGCACCCCAGCAGAATGGCGGCAATGGTCGCCGTCGCCTGCAAGGTTGGGGTGCCAAGGGCGACAAACCCTGTGAACCCGGTGACAATCATCGCCCAGGCTTTGGGGTTCAGCGGGTGGACAATCAGCCCGGCCCAGAACCCCGGCACGTCTGCCCCCCCCGTCCCGGGGGACAGACGCAGATTGGCCACTTTCCAGGCCAGCCAGCAAATATAGGCGGCCGACACCCATTTCAGGGTTTCAAACACCCAAGGGGCACTACCCGCGATCTGCATCAGGCCAAAGCCCACCGGCCAGATCACCAGCTGTTTGCCTAACGCAACGCCTGCCACAAACGGCAAGGCCGCCCGGAACCCATATTGCGCACCTGTGGCCAGCAGGGCCATGTTAGCCGGGCCCGGCGTGCCCACCTGCGAGGCGGCGAAAATAAGGAAACTGGCGGTGGCGACACCCATAATATTGGCCTGATTGCTAAACGAGAAAAGGGACCGGCGTTTTCGCCGATCCCCCTGAATTTTGTCTTAACCTTCGGGTACGGCTTATTCTGCGGCTTCCGCCATTGGCAGGACCGAAATAAAGGTGCGGCCTTTTAGGCCTTTGTGGAATTTCACCGCGCCGTCGACCACTGCAAAGATTGTGTGATCCTTGCCCATGCCCACGCCTTCGCCCGGCCAAAACTTGGTGCCGCGCTGACGCACGATGATGTTTCCGGGAATGACGGCCTGACCGCCATACAGTTTCACGCCAAGGCGGCGACCAGCTGAGTCGCGGCCGTTACGAGAGGAACCACCTGCTTTTTTATGTGCCATGTTTTCTCTCCTTAGCCTTTAGCCAGCTCTGCGGCCTGTGCAATCCAGCCTTCACGCTCGATCCGGCCTTTGAACGACAGTTGCTCGTCCATAGCAGTAACATCTGCATCGGTCCATGCTGCGATCTGGGCGTATGTGGTCACACCAGCGGCAACCAGCTTTTTCTCAAGCGCGGGGCCAACACCGGACAGTTTTTTCAGATCGTCGGCACCTGTGGCTGCAGCTGCGGGTGCGGCTGCTGCCTTGGGCGCGGCTTTCTTTGCCTTGGGCGCAGCTTTGGCAGCCGGAGCTGCATCAGCGGTAACCCGGGGGGCAGACCCTGCACCAATCGCGGCTTTGATGCCGGACTTGTCGGCGCCTGCGGTCATGATCTCGGTGATTCTGACCAAAGTCAGCTTTTGACGGTGGCCTTTGGTGCGCTTGGAGCTGTGCTTGCGGCGGCGCTTGACGAAATGGATAACCTTTTCGCCTTTGATCTGGTCGATCACTTCGGCCTGAACGCCGGCATCAGCCACAAAGGGCGCGCCAACAACAGGTGCGTCACCGCCCAGCATCAGAATGTCATTGAATTGTACTGTTTCGCCAGCATCTGCAGCCAGTTTTTCAATCTTAAGCGTATCGCCCGATTGAACCTTGTACTGCTTGCCGCCGGTCTTGAGGACCGCGAACATGGCATTTCCTTTTCTCTACCGCGTTCTGTGGTCCCCCGGGGTTCCGGGTGTTTTTGGCCCTAGGCCACCGCGAACAGCGCGCCGTTATCTCGGCGTATTGAACATGTTTCACCAGATGATTACCGGATGAACCGGCGGTGTAGTCCCCATCCTGTCTGAAAGTCAAGGACAACAACGTTGCACCGCACTGGCGTTTGCACAATACTGGGACAAAGTCACACGTTCCCCGGTTTTCTACCGCCTTACCAGGCAGATACTGGCCTAAAACAAAGGACAGCGTCTTGTCGTATAAAACCACGATGAACACCGGCCTTTCGGACAATCGAATCGACATCATCATTCTGGGTGACGGCTATCAGAAGTCCGAGTTTGACACATTAGAACAACATGCCGGGTCAATGACCGATTATCTGTTTTCCACAGGCGGGCTGCTAAGCGATCCGTTTTCGCGCTATAAAAACTTCTTTAACGTCCATGTGGTGTTCACCGCGTCCAATGACAGCGGTCCGGATGATCCGGCCAACGGGGTGTTCAAAGACACCGCATTTGACACGACCTATCTGTTTGATGGGGTCACGGACCGACTGTTATACGGCTCCACCAACAAGGCCGACGCCGTTGTCAGCGCTGAGTTTTCCAACACATCAATCACCCCCGAAATGCTGTTCATGTCGGTCAATTCAGCCAAATACGGCGGCGGCGGCGGTAAATACGCGGTTTTTGCCGGGGCCGATGCAAACGCCCAGGAACTGG
>JBLINN010000363.1:0-3901 GCA_047639325.1 Paracoccaceae bacterium
GCGCAAGTCTGATGGCATGCCGATTGGCGCGGTTGCGGGGTTTTGCAACATGTTGCAGCGCTATATCGAGGATAACACCGGGCCGGATGCGCCGACCCATGTGGCGGTGATTTTTGACAAGGGCAGCCATACGTTCCGCAACGATCTGTATGATCTTTACAAGGCCAACCGCGAGGCGATGCCCGAGGATTTGCGACCGCAGATGCCGTTGACCCGTCAGGCGACTGTGGCGTTTAATATTGCGTGCAAAGAGCTGGAAGGCTGGGAGGCGGATGATATCATTGCGACCCTGTCGGTGCAGGCGCGCGAGGCGGGGGGGCGGTGTACGATCATCAGCTCGGACAAGGATATGATGCAGCTGGTCGGCGACGGGGTCGAGATGCTGGATGCGATGAAGAACAAGCGGATTGACCGGGATGGGGTGATTGAGAAGTTCGGTGTGGGGCCGGAGCGGGTGGTGGATGTGCAGGCGCTGGCCGGGGACAGTGTGGATAATGTGCCGGGGGCGCCGGGGATCGGGATTAAGACGGCGGCGTTGCTGATCAACGAATATGGCGATCTGGATACGTTGCTGGAGCGTGCAGGCGAGATCAAGCAGCCCAAGCGCCGGCAGACGCTGATCGACAATGTGGACCAGATCCGGTTGTCGCGGCAGTTGGTGCTGTTGGATACTCAAACGCCGCTGGATTTCACGCTGGACGATCTGGAGATGCGCGAGCCGGAGCCGGAAGTGTTGATGCCGTTTCTGGCGGAAATGGAGTTTCGCACGCTGACCAAGCGGATTGCCGACAGGCTGGGGGTTGCGGTGCCGGTGATTGCCGACAAGCCCGAGGTTGATGCGGGGGGTGCGCCCGAGGCGGTGCCGTTTGATACCAGCGCTTATGTTTGCGTGCGCAGTGCCGAGGATTTGCAGCCTTGGCTGGACCAGATCCGCGAGCGGGGCTGGGTGGCGGTGGATACCGAGACCACCGGGTTGAACGAGATGATTGCCGATCTGGTGGGCATATCGCTGTGTGTCGAGGCGGGGCAGGCCTGTTACATTCCACTGACGCATCAGGACGGGGACAGTGGTGATCTGTTTGGCTCGGGTACGTTGGTTGAGGGGCAGATGCCGCTGGATCAGGCGTTGGCGATGCTAAAGCCGCTGCTAGAGGATCCGGCGATCCTGAAGATCGGGCAGAATATGAAATATGACGCCAAGATTTTCGCCCGCAATGGCGTGGTTGTGGCGCCGATTGATGACACGATGCTGATGTCTTATGTGCTGCATGGGGGCATGCATAATCACGGTATGAACACCCTGTCGGAACGTTATCTGGATCACGTGCCGATCCCGATTAAGCCCCTGCTGGGCGGCGGTAAATCGGCGATCACCTTTGACAAGGTGCCGGTGGATCAGGCGGTGCCTTATGCCGCTGAAGATGCCGATGTGACCCTGCGCCTGTGGCAGGCGTTCAAGCCGCAATTGCATCGCGCCCATGTGACCACCGTTTATGAGACACTGGAACGGCCTCTGGTGCCGGTGCTGGCGGAAATGGAGATGCACGGCATTAAAGTGGATCGCGATACGCTAAGCCGGATGTCGAACGCCTTTGCCCAGAAGATGGCGGGGCTGGAGGCCGAGATTCACGAGTTGGCCGGGGAAAGCTTTAACGTTGGCAGTCCCAAGCAGCTGGGTGAGATCCTGTTTGACAAGATGGGGATTGAAGGCGGCAAGCGTGGCAAGACCGGCGCTTATGCCACTGGCGTCGATGTGCTGGAAGATTTGGCGACAGAACATGACCTGCCCGCGCGGGTGCTGGACTGGCGGCAGCTAAGCAAGCTGAAATCGACCTATACCGACGCGTTACAGACCCATATCAACCCCGATACCGGGCGGGTGCATACGTCTTATTCCATCGCCGGGGCCAGCACCGGGCGGCTGGCGTCGACTGACCCGAACCTGCAAAACATCCCGGTGCGCACCGAAGAGGGCCGCCGTATCCGCGAGGCGTTTGTGGCCGATGAGGGCAATGTGCTGGTCAGCTTGGATTACAGCCAGATCGAGCTGCGGATTCTGGCGCATATCGCCGACCTGCCAGCGCTGAAACAGGCGTTTGCCGATGGGTTGGACATTCACGCGATGACTGCCAGCGAAATGTTCGGCGTGCCGCTGGACGAGATGACGCCGGATGTGCGGCGCAAGGCCAAGGCGATCAACTTTGGCGTGATCTATGGCATTTCCGGCTTTGGTCTGGCGCGCAACCTGCGCATTCCGCGGGCCGAGGCGCAGGGGTTCATTGACCGCTATTTCGAACGCTTCCCCGGCATCCGCACCTATATGGAGGACACCAAGGCGTTTGCGAAGGAACATGGCTATGTGCAGACCCTGTTTGGCCGCAAAATTCACACGCCCGAGATTGGCAGCAAAGGCCCGCGTGCCGGGTTTGCGGCGCGCGCGGCGATCAACGCGCCTATTCAGGGCACGGCGGCGGATGTGATCCGGCGGGCGATGATCCGGATGCCAGCGGCGATGGCCG
Organism: Paracoccaceae bacterium; assembly: GCA_047639325.1. Lineage (GTDB taxonomy): Bacteria > Pseudomonadota > Alphaproteobacteria > Rhodobacterales > Rhodobacteraceae > NVQY01. Next base: position 2,520 of record JBLINN010000363.1, read on the forward strand.
GACAGCCCGCGCGGATGCTGTTGCAGGTGCATGATGAACTGCTGTTTGAGGTCCCCGAGGCGTCGGTGGATCAGACCATCGCCATCGCCCGCGAGGTGATGGAAAACGCGTCAGATCCGGCGGTAAAGCTGGATGTCAAGCTGACGGTGGATGCCGGGCAAGGGGCGAACTGGGCCGAGGCGCACTGATCTTCTGATCAGGCGTCGGACCGCACCAGACGGGACACCAGCCGTCGGGTGATTGGCGCCATCACCAGAACCACCGGAGGCCACCGCCCGGCTAAACCTCCACGAGGTCATCCACGCCGAACACCCCGTCGACCAGGCCCAAGCCAAAAACAATTGGCGCAAAGCGGGTTGGGATCTTGTCAGGGCATCCAGTGCAGGCTGTCTTCGGTGCGCGCGGTAGTCGGGTTATATTCGGCGCTGACCCAGCCGTCATAGCCGCTGGCGTCAATCGCGGCTAACAGCGCGGGAAAGTCGATCGGGCCCGGTGCGGGTTCTGTTCGGCCCGGGGCGGCACCCAGTTGCACATGCACTGCCCGCGCGCCGTGTTTGCGCCAGATAGCCGCAGCATCGCCATGGATCACTTGGGCATGATAACTGTCATATTGCAGCCCGACATTGGGCCGGTTCACCTGATCCAGAATCTCGATCGCCAGGTCATAATCATCCAGGAAATAGCCCGGCTGATCGCCGGTATTCAGCGGCTCTATGGTAAAGTTCTGCTGGGGGGCCAGTTCCGCTGCCCACCGCAGGTTGCGCACAAAGGTTGCCTGCGCCTCGACCCCTTTGCAAAAGCCGGCCATCACGTGGATCAGCCCGGCGCGCAGTTCTGTCGCGTAGCGCAGGGATCGCTGGATATCATGTTCAAACCGCGCCTCGCCGCCCGGCACAGCGGCATATCCTGGCGTGCCGGTGGTGTAACGGGGCGGTGGCGCGTTGATCAGCACCAGCGTCTGGCCGTTTTCCAGCAGGGCGCGGCGGATATGTTTGGCGGCCAGATCATAGGGGAACAATACTTCCACCGCGTCAAAACCGGCGGCAGAGGCGGCGGCGAAGCGGTCAAGAAAGGGCAGTTCTTTGAACAGCAGGGTCAGATTGGCGGCAAATTTCGGCATTTCGGGTACATTCTGTGTCAGGTGCCCACAGGCATAGCCTGCCTTGACGGCAAACCCAACAGTCCAGAGCTTTGGTGGGCAGGTGAGGGGCCCATTTGCGTCGTGCTGTCACAGCCGCGCTGACTGGGTGTTTTGGTTGACTAAGCGGGTTGGTTTTGGCTGGCCAACGATTGTCGGGTGTGATTCTGTTTCGGTATCTGATTTGGAGGATGAGATATGGCGGGCAAATCACCATTGCAGGCAACGGCGTCGGAAAGGTCGG
>JBLINN010000364.1:0-3892 GCA_047639325.1 Paracoccaceae bacterium
CCACCGGGTTGATGCGGATGTTGACCAAGAACGAATTGGCTGCGGTCATGGCGCATGAGTTGGCACATATCAAAAACCGCGACACGCTGATCATGACCATTGCCGCGACGATTGCTGGCGCGATTGGCTTTCTGGCGCAGTTTGCATTTTTCTTTCGGTCTGAACGTTCTGGTGGCTGGATCGGTACATTGGCGATAATGATATTTGCCCCGATGGCCGCGATGTTGGTTCAAATGACCATCAGCCGGACGCGCGAATATGCTGCCGACCGGATGGGTGCCGAGATTTGTGGCGAGCCATTGTGGCTTGCGTCCGCGCTGGCCAAAATCAGCAATGGCGCTGCGCAGGTAGAAATGCCAAGTGCAGAGCGTAATCCCGCATCCGCTCATCTGTTTATCGTTAACCCCTTATCTGGTCGGGGCATGGACAACCTGTTTTCCACCCACCCCAAGGCCGAAAATCGTATCGCGGCTTTGCAAGCGATGACCACACCCGTTCGCCCGTCCTCAAGACCCAAGATCGTGCGCAAACGCAAAAAGAATGGACCCTGGGGATGAACAAACCTGATGATCTGGCCGCACGGCGCGGTGCACTGAAGCTTATCGATTTTTGCCTGAATGATGGCGGCATGTTGGTTGAGGAAATGCTGCCCAACGATCTTGCCGGACCTGACCGCGCCCGCGCGCTGACACTGGCGCGGGCTGTGCTGCGTTGGATCGGCCCCGCCGATATGATCATTGATCAGTTTACGCAGCATCGCCCAAAGGGGCGCACGCTGATGATCTTGCGGCTTGGTGTGACTGAAATGTTGGCGTTGGACGAGGCAGCCTATGGCGTGGTTGATGCTTGCGTTCGGATCGCTAAGGCTGACAGAACAACGCGGACAGCCTCTGGCCTGATCAATGCGGTCCTACGAAAAGCCTCGACCGAAGGACCAGCGATTTGGGGGGCTGCGAATTTGGCGCGGCTGTCTTGTCCTGGATGGTTCTGGCGAGTGTTGTCCCATGATTGGGGCAAAGCTACGGCGCAGGCGATTGCAGCGGCGCATCTGGTCACACCATCGACTGATCTTACGCTTAAAACCGACACCGCTGAGATGGCTAAGAAATCTGCCATTGAACTGGACGGGATTGTGACCCCTAGCGGATCAATCCGGCTTTCCAAACCCGGCCGTCTGTCTGGCCTGCACGGATATGACGATGATGAAAGCGGAGGTGCATGGTGGGCGCAAGATGCTGCTGCCGCTATCCCCGCGCGACTGGCTGGGGCAGGCAAAGGGCGGCGCGCGTTGGATTTATGCGCTGCGCCGGGTGGCAAGACCATGCAGTTGGCCGCTGCGGGCTGGCAAGTGACGGCACTGGACATTGCGGCCAACCGCCTGGGCCGCGTCACAGAAAACCTGAAACGTACAAGATTAAACGCAGAGTTGGTGGAGGCCGATGCGATGAATTGGGTGCCGGATCAGTTGTTCGATATGGTGCTGCTGGACGCGCCTTGTTCAGCGACTGGCACGGTGCGCCGCCATCCTGAGCTGCCACATCTGCGCGATACAAAGGGGCTGGGCCAGCCAACCGGGTTGCAGCGCCGCCTGCTGAAACAGGCGTGGACCTATGTGGCCCCCGGTGGAACGCTGATCTATTGCACCTGTGCGATGACGAAATCTGAGGGCGAGGACCAGATCAAGCGGTTCTTGCATATGACGCCCAATGTTACGCGTGTGCCGGTTACGGCTGAGGAAACCGGCGACGCTCAGATGATCAATGCTGATGGTGATTTGCGCACAAGACCGGATATGTGGCCTGAAATTGGCGGTATGGACGGGTTTTTCGCCTCTCGACTGGTGAAAACCGCATAAACCCAACATAACAACCCTGAACGACGGCAGAACGCGGATTCGCAAATCGCGCGGTCTGTTCTAGACTCTGGCGGGGAAAAACGGGCGTTATTGAATATGGTGCGTAAACAGGCTGTTGCAGCGGACGTAACGCGCCATTGGGATCGCCCAAAGGTGGGAGACCGTATTTCTGCGTTCCGATCCCGCTTTGGCAAGGCACCAAACGCCATTATCACCAGCCCAGAACCGATTTGGACAGGTGATGGTGCCGCGGCCAAACGGCTGGCCAGTGGTGTATTTTTGCTGGGCGGCGGGTTGGTCGAGGCACCAGATCGCAACCCTTGGCTGCTGAACCCACCCACACAGGGGTGGTGGGATGCGCTGCATGGATTTGATTGGCTAGATGATTTAGCGGCGGCAGATCCGGCGACGCGGGCCGCGTTATCAGATTGGCTATTTGATTGGATTACCCGGTATGGCGGTGGCGCTGGCCCCGGTTGGCGACCTGACCTGACCGGACGGCGGCTGACCCGCTGGATTTGCCATGCGCCGATTGTGCTGAATGGCGCTGGTCCCGAAAAGTCGCATCAGTTTTTTCGCGCGATCGGGCGGCAGGCCCAGTTTTTGCGCCGTCGTTGGCGCAGCGCACCCGCAGGATTGCCACGCTTTCAGGCCGCCGCCGGGTTGATTTATGCCGGGCTGGCGTTGGAGGGGACAACCAGTGCGCTGTTGTCTGAAGGTATTTCGGCGTTGGCGCGTGAGGCGGACAAACGGATTGGTATGGACGGCGGCGTTGCATCGCGCAGCCCTGAAGATTTGTTTGAGATTTTCGCCCTGCTGGTATGGACGGCGCAAGCGCTAGGTGATGCAGGACGCGCGCCGCACGCCAAACACAGCGCCGCAATCGATAGATTAGCGACTGCGTTGCGCGCCTTGCGGATGGGCGATGGACAGTTGGCCCGTTTCCATGGTGGCGGTGGTGGCGCAGTGAATAGGCTGGACAGGGCGTTGGCAACATCGGGCATTCGCCCGGATCGGCGACAGTTTGAAACCATGGGGTTTCACCGCATTTCAACCGCCCGTTCCACAATTGTTTTTGATGGCGGCGTGCGCGGCAGGGGCGAAGAGGCCGCGAGCCTGCATGCCAGTGCGTTTTGTTTTGAAGCCTCTATCGGGCGGCGGCCTTTGATTGTGAATTGTGGCCCCGGTGGACGGGTCAGCGAAGAATGGCGATTGGCATCGCGGGCCACTGCTGCGCATAGCGGACTGACCATTGACGAGATGTCCTCTTCTCGGCTGGAGGGTGATTTGCTGACTGCTGGTGCCCGCAATCTGACTTGTTTGCGCGAAGAGGACACCGAGGGTGTGCGTCTGACCGCAGAGCATGACGGATACCTAGATACGCATGGGCTGATCCACCAGCGACGGCTGGTCATCGCGCCCGATGGCGGCGACATTCGTGGAACGGATATTGTATCGGCAGTCGGCCCCGGCCCGCGTGCAGCCTTTGATCAGGCGGCAGGGCATGAAAACCGGATGGAAGTACCATTCACAATTCGGTTCCATCTGCACCCGGATGTTGAGGCGGATATTTTTCTGGCTGGCAGTGCAATCCGGCTGTTGCCCGCGACCGGTGACATTTGGGTTATGCGTCAGTTGGGCGGGATCATGTCATTGGAAGACAGTATCTATATCGACGAATCCCGCGTGGCCCCGCGCGCGACAAAACAGATCGTGGTCAGGGCGACTGCGAAAGAGTATGGGGGCGAGGTCAAATGGGCGTTTCGCCGGGCTGAGCCCGAAAAGCCTGCCCCGAGAGACCTTCAGCGAGGCATCCAACCGGGTGCTGAGGCAGGGTCCGGGGATGGGCGGCTGGATGAGAGCGGCGCCTGAGGCGGAACGCGAACACTGGAGACCTGAACGATGACAACCTCGCCCGCACCTATCCGGCGCGCCCTTCTTTCCGTTTCTGATAAAACCGGCCTGATTGAATTTGCCGCTGCGCTGACCAAACGCGGTGTTGAGCTAGTCTCAACCGGCGGCACTGCGCGGGCGATC
>JBLINN010000365.1:0-3885 GCA_047639325.1 Paracoccaceae bacterium
CAGCCCGCTGCGCACCTGGTCCAGCGTCGCGGCGGCGACGGCCTTGTCATAGGCATGGTTCTGGTCAGCGGTTGCGGCTGCCAGCGCTGTCCGAACGGGATCAGCCGTGGGTTTTGGCGCAATGGCCGGTTTGGTGATCAGCGACACAGACGCGAACGGGCGCGACGAAGATGCCGCAGGGTTCAACACCGGGTTCAACACCACATGAGCCGAGGGTGCCCCAGGCGCGACCGCTGTAGTTGCAATAGGGGCCTCTGGTCGACGGGGCTGAAAATCGGCACCATTACTTAGCTCGTAAGACGACCAGCCAAGAAACAGAAATGTCACAAAAATAAAGCGCTTCACAGGCGCACCCCCAAGGTCACACAGATATCAAAAAGGCAGCAGGCAGACTTAATTGGGTCACACTTACAGCACCAAGCGATTCGAAGAACCGGGGAAGCGGCGGTTATTTCTCCCCGCGTGCGAAAAATGCGGACCGGGTGGAAAGCCGTGCGGAAAAATGTCCGTCAGGGGCGGAATTCGTCTGCCGGTCGCTTTACCAGCGCGCCGGGGCGGCGTATCACCGCATCTATGAGCGATCCGATCAACGACAACAATATGAGGTCCCCTGACGCCCCCGGCGAGGTGTCAGAACCGTTGCGCCGCGCCATTGGCGAGCGTTATCTGACCTATGCGTTATCCACGATCATGCACCGGGCCCTGCCGGATGCGCGGGACGGGCTAAAGCCGGTGCATCGGCGCATATTGTTCGCAATGCGAGAACTACGGCTGGCTTCTGGCGGGGGATTCCGCAAATCGGCCAAGATCAGCGGCGACGTGATGGGCAACTATCACCCGCATGGCGACGCCGCGATTTACGACGCGATGGCGCGGCTGGCGCAGGATTTCAACGTGCGCTACCCGCTGGTCGACGGGCAGGGCAATTTCGGCAATATCGACGGCGATAACCCGGCCGCCGCGCGCTATACCGAAGCGCGGATGACCATCGTCGCCGAGGCGCTGCTGGACGGGTTGAACGAAGACGCGGTTGATTTCCGCGAGAACTATGACGGCACGCTGACCGAACCGGTGGTGCTGCCGGCGCAATTCCCCAACCTGTTGGCCAACGGGTCATCCGGTATTGCCGTGGGCATGGCGACCAATATTCCGCCGCATAACATTGTCGAGCTGTGCGATGCTTGTCTGCACCTGATCAAAACGCCGGACGCGCGCGATGACACGCTGCTGAAGTACGTGCCCGGCCCCGATTTCCCCACCGGTGGGGTGATTGTTGAGCCGCCCGAAAATATCGCCAACGCCTATCGCACCGGGCGCGGGTCGTTCCGGTTGCGCTGTTCGTGGGAGATTGAGAAACTCGACCGGGGCCAGTGGCAGATTGTGGTCACCGAGATCCCGTATCAGGTGCCAAAATCCCGGCTGATCGAAAAGATCGCTGAGCTGATCCAGACCAAGAAAATCCCGATTCTGGCTGATATCCGCGATGAAAGCGCTGAAGACATCCGGATGGTGATCGAACCGCGGTCGAAAAACGTCGACCCAGAGGTTCTGATGGGGATGTTGTATCGCAATTCAGACCTCGAACTGCGGTTCTCGATGAATATGAACGTGCTGATCGACGGGCTGACCCCCAAGGTTTGTTCGCTAAAGGAAGTGCTGCGCGCCTTCCTTGATCACCGCCAAGAGGTGCTGTTGCGCCGCTCGCGCCATCGGATGGCCAAGATCGACCACCGGCTGGAAGTGTTGGAAGGCTTTATCGTTGCCTTTCTGAATCTGGACCGGGTGATCGACATCATCCGCTACGATGACGACCCCAAGGCGGCGTTGATGCGCGAAGATTGGGGCATTCCGCATGTCCGCGCGATGGCCGAGGCGGATTATGTGCCGCCCGCGCCATCGGCTGAGGACGGTTTGTCCGAAGTTCAGGTCGAAGCGATCCTGAACATGCGCCTGCGGTCGTTGCGCCGTCTGGAAGAGCTGGAATTGCTGCGCGAGCAATCGGCGCTGATGGAAGAACGCGCAGGGCTTGAGGACTTGCTGGACGATGACGTTCTGCAATGGGCGCGCATTTCCGAACAGCTGCGCGAAACCCGCAAGACCTTTGGCAAAGACTATGCAGGCGGCGCGCGGCGCACTCGGCTGGAAGAGGCCGGAGAGGTCGAAGAGGTGCCGCTGGAGGCGATGATCGAACGCGAGCCGATCACCGTTGTTTGCAGCCAGATGGGCTGGATTCGCGCGATGACCGGCCATATCGACCTGACACGCGAGCTAAAGTTCAAAGACGGCGACGCGCCGCGCTTTGTGTTCCACGCCGAAACCACCGACCGGTTACTGATATTTGGCAATAACGGGCGGTTTTATACGCTGTCAGCCGCCAACCTGCCTGGCGGGCGTGGCATGGGCGAACCCGTGCGGTTGATCGTCGATCTGCCCAACGAGGTCGAGATTGTCGATCTGTTCATCCATGTGCCGGGCCGCAGGTTGCTGGTGGCCTCGTCCGAGGGTAACGGCTTTGTCGTGCCGGAAAACGATGTGCTGGCGCAGACGCGCACCGGGCGTCAGGTGCTGAACGTCAAGGATCAGGCCAAGGCCCGGATTTGCCATCCGGTCAGTGGTGACCATGTGGCTGTGGTGTCGGAAAACGGTAAGTTTCTGGTGTTCCCGGCGTCCGAGCTGCCGGAAATGGGCCGGGGCAAGGGTGTGCGGCTGCAGAAATACAACATGGCCCGTGGCAAGCAGGGCGCGTTGGAACTGGATGGCGGGTTGGCCGATATCACCACCTTTGACTGGGCCACTGGCCTTAGCTGGTCGATGGGCGGTGGCAAGACGCGGCACGAACCGGATATGAGTGAATGGCTGGGCAAACGCGCCGGGGTCGGCAAACGCCCGCCTTACGGGTTCCCGCGCAATAACCGGTTTTCTTAAGGCCTCTCAATCCGCCCCTACGGGCATCTTCGCAGCAAGGCGCCGCTGATTGGGGAAAGGCAGCGTTTGCACCCTTGGTCCGGCTGGTTTATCTGGGGTGAAATCGAGGCAGACGAGAGACCACAATGATCCGCATTATTGCCCTGCTGACAGGGATGGCCTTGCTGGCCGCCTGCACGCAATCCAGCGTAAATGAACCCCCCGAAGAGTTGGGCGCATTCAAGATGCGCGTGAACTATACCTTTGCGGAAAAAGCGGTGAAGGGGCCGGTTTCGCGCGCGGCAACCTCGCAAGAATGGGAGGCCGCGCTAAAAGACGCGATGGCCAGCCGCCTTGGCAAGTATGACGGGCCACAGGAATACGACGTGGCTGTCACCCTTGAAGGGTACATGCTGGCGCCTGGTGGTATTCCGATTGTGTATTCCCCCAAAAGCACGGCCATCGTGAACCTGTTTGTCTACGACGTGGCACAAAAGAAATATCTGGTGAAAAAGCATCAGCTTCAGGTGTTGGAGGATACCACGCAGGAAAGCCTGCTGGTCGGGTCCGGGCACAGCCGCACCAAAGAGGAACAGATGGCCGGTCTGGCGCTGAAGGTGGCACTGGAAGTCGAGGATTATATGTCGCAAGAGCATGTGGAAAACGGCTGGTTCAACCCCATCACGCCTACGGTGATCGACCCCGAGGCCCCCGCCATTCCAGCGTCCGAATAAGCCATCAATCCAACCGCCCTGAAGGATGTGCTTGATTTTCGGCTTTGAACCCCCTATTTCGCCCGCGCAGATGCAAACCGGGACGCAATATCCCCCAAAACGCAAAAGGGCGCCTTGAAGATGGGTAAGGAAAAGTTTGAGCGTAACAAGCCACACGTCAACATTGGCACGATTGGTCACGTTGACCACGGCAAGACGACGCTGACGGCTGCGATCACCAAGTATTTCGGCGAATTTCAGGCGTATG
>JBLINN010000366.1:0-3851 GCA_047639325.1 Paracoccaceae bacterium
GACACGGCGGATCATTGGCCTGACGATGTTGAACGCCGTCGGCATAACCGCGTTGAACCATCTGACAGTGATCACCTTCGATATGCCGCGCGTGGTCCTGGATGGGCCGTTGGGCGATACCGCAACCACCGCCTATTCTTATCGGTTGAACACCTCGTATGCGCCGCGGCGAGACTACCTGAAGGATATCGCCGCGTTGCCGCGCTTTTTGCTGGTTGCCGGCCAGGAGGACGAAGCTTTTGTCGCCGAAGGCTATGCGCCATTAATGCAGCAAGTGACAGATAAAGGGCAGTATCTGTTGGTGCCGGGGCAAGGGCATCTGGGGATTGTTGACGCACCAAAGACGGCCACGGCCCTACAGGATTTCATTGATGCGCTTTGATGATAATCTGATCGCCTGCGCCGAACTGGTGCGGCGCGCGGATGGGGACCGGTTTCTGGCGGTGATGGCCGCGCCGGTGGCGGCGCGCGCTGTGCTATTCCCGCTTTATGCGTTGAATATCGAGGTGGCGCGTGCGCCATGGGTAACAGCAGAGCCGATGATTGCCGAAATGCGGCTGCAATGGTGGCGCGATGCGTTGGGTGAAATTGCCCAAGGGGGCGTTGTGCGGCGACACGAGGTGGTGACGCCGCTGGCTGGGATTCTCAGCGTGGAATTGGCCGAAAAACTGGATGAGATGATTGCGGCAAGGTATTGGGATATCAACAAAGACCCGTTCGAGGATGCCGCTGACTTGGCCCGCTATATTGATCAGACATCAGGCAGCTTGATGTGGGTTGCGGCGCGATCCTTGGGCGCGGCCGATGAAACAATTGTGCGTGATTTTGCCTTTGCCGCAGGCGTGGCGAATTGGTTGCGTGCAGTGCCGGAACTTGCCGCGCGGGGACGCGTGCCGTTGTTGGACGGGACCACGTCTGGGGTGCAGGGTTTGGCAGAAACTGCCCTACTGCGGTTGGAAAAGGCGCGGGTGACGCGGGGGGCGGTTTCCAAACAAGCGGCCCCCGCTTTGTTGGCCGGATGGCAGGCCGGGGCGATTTTGCGTCAGGTGATCCGCGATCCCGGGCGGGTCGCAGATGGCACGCTTGGTCAAAGCGGCGCGCGCAAGCGGTTGTCCCTGATGGTGCGGGCAATTTCGGGCCACTGGTAGCGGGCTAGATTCGGTCGTCGTCAGGGCGCAGAACCAGCCACAACAGCGCGCCGCCTGCCAGCACCAATGCCGGGGCCATCGCCATATTCACCGCCGTCCAGCCCTCGACCGGTGAGCCGCCGGAACAGTTCATCAACCCGCCCGAGGCCAGCGAGGCTATGGTCACGCCACCAAACACCAGCAAGTCATTCAGCCCCTGCATCCGGCCGCGTTCATGTGGCTCATGCGCGCCTGCCAGCATCGTAGTGGCGCCGATAAAGCCAAAGTTCCAGCCGAAGCCCAGCAGCACCAGCGCGAGAAAGAAATTCTCGATCTCAACACCGTTCAGCGCCACAGCGCCAGCGCCGCCCAGAATGACCAGACCAAACGCCATGATCCGTTCGACCCCAAAGCGTGCAATCAAATGCCCGGTGAAAAACGACGGGATATACATCGCCAACACGTGGCTAGACACCACATCAGCGGCGTTATTCTGCGAATAGCCACAACCGACCACAGCCAGCGGTGTGGACGTCATCACCAGGTTCATCATCGCATAAGACACCATGGCGCAAATCACCGCGACAGCGATCCGGGGCGTCTTGATCAGCTCCCACCGGGTGCGGCCCTGCGGGGCTCCGGCAGCCGGGGCGACGGGTTTGGGGATGTTGACGAAGAAGAACAGCAGTGACCCGACGATATTGATCACGATCACCGCCAGATAGGTGCCCAGAAACGGGATAACCATCGATTCACTTGTCACCTTGACCAGTTGCGGGCCGATAATGGCCGACAGCAAGCCACCCGCCATCACATAGGAAATCGCCTTGGGGCGGAACGCATCTGATGCGGTGTCGGCGGCGGCAAAACGGTAAAAGCCGTGCGCGCTCATATAGATACCGGTAAACAGCGAGCCGCAAAGGAAGATCGGGAACGAGCCGACATACAGCCCGTACGAGCCGATGATTGCCCCCAAGGCCCCCCCGGTTGCGCCCACAAAGAACCCAACGCGCCGTCCCCACCGTTGCATGATCGCCGAAATCGGCGTGGCCGCCAGCATTGACCCCAGAACAATCAGCGAAATCGGCAGGGTCGCCAGACAGGCATTGGTCGCCAGCGATTGCCCGGCAAGCCCTCCGGTGATGAAAATCATCGGCATTTGCGAGCCCAACAGCGCCTGCGCGGCCACCAGAACGATGACATTGCGTTTGGCTTTTTGGTCGTCGATCAATGGGCTATCATCGCCCTGGATATCACTGGAAATGGTCATGACGCGTGCGTAACTCTGAATGTGATGTGGTACAAGCGGCTTGCACCCGGTTGGGGCATAGGTAAGGTCCAAGATATGGTAAACATGACAAGTGACGTTACGGAACAAACCACAGATCACGGCCCGGACATAGCCGCGCTGGATGTGGGACGCATCATCGAAACCGACGATTGCGTGATTGAAGGGGCTGAATGGCTGGCGGCGCAGGACTCGCGTTTTGCCGCCGCGCTGATCTTGACCGGCCCGCTGCCGTTGCGCCGCCGACCCGACGGGTTTGCGCAATTGCTAAGCGCGATTGTCAGCCAGCAGGTTTCGGTGGCCTCGGCCAATGCTATCTGGGGGCGGATGCAAGAGGCCAATCTGACCGGCCCGCGCAAGATCACCAAAGCCAGTGACGATGATATGCGCGCCGTGGGGCTTAGCCGTCAGAAAATCCGTTACGCCCGTGCCTTGGCCGAGGCACGGATAGATTATGCCGCGTTGCGGGTGATGCCGAATGGTCAGGTTATGAAGGTCTTGACCGAGGTGCCAGGCATTGGCCTCTGGACCGCCGAAGTGTACGCGATGTTCAGCCTTGGTCGCGCCGATGTGTTTGCGCCCGGCGATCTGGCGCTGCAAGAATCCGCGCGGCTGTTGTTTGATCTGCCTGATCGCCCCAAGGACCGGGCGTTCCGGAAAATGGCCGAAGACTGGTCGCCATGGCGGTCGGTTGCGGCGCGGCTGCTGTGGGCCTATTACCGCGTTGCCAAAGAACGGGAAGGGATCACATGACACGGGTATTAAACGCAGAACGCAAAGCGCCGATTTCGGGGGAAACCCGATCGGTTGTGGTGTTCCTGCATGGCTATGGCGCCAATGGCGCTGACCTTTTGGGGTTGGCCGATCCGATGGGTGAACATCTGCCCGACACGCTGTTTGTGGCGCCCGATGCGCCCGAATCCTGCGCCGGGTCGCCGATGGGCTTTCAATGGTTCCCGATCCCGTGGATCGACGGCACGTCCGAGGACGTGGCCGAGCGCGGCATGCAGGCGGCAGTCGAAGACCTGAATGCCTTTCTCGACGCGTTGATGGTGGATGAGGATGTGTTGCCCGAGCAGGTGGTTCTGTTTGGCTTTTCCCAAGGCTCGATGATGAGCCTGCACGTCGCCCCCCGCCGCGAAGATGCCGTGGCCGGGGTTGTGGCGTTTTCGGGTCGCTTGCTGGCGCCTGAAACCTTGAAGGACGACGTGGTAGTGCGGATGCCGATCCTGTTGGTGCATGGCGATGCCGACGATATGGTGCCACCGCAATCCCTGCCCGAAGCCGCCGAGGCGCTGGAACAGGCCGGGTTTAAGGATGTGTTTGCCCATATCATGAAGGGCACCGGCCACGGGATCGCGCCAGATGGCCTTAGCGTGGCACTGGCCTTTATGCGCGACAAGCTGGGGTTGTAACCGTTTGGCCAATCTGCAAAT
>JBLINN010000367.1:0-3835 GCA_047639325.1 Paracoccaceae bacterium
GGTCATTCTGGTTCAGACCCCCTGGATCGTGATCGCCAGCCTGATTGTGCTGCTGACCTGGCTGACCGCCGGGGTTCGCACAGCCATCTATTCCGGCGCCTTTCTGGCCTATATGGGACTCTTGGGTTTCTGGGAAGCGGCCATGACCACGCTGGCACTTCTGGGGACAGCTGCGTGTCTGTCGATCGTGATCGGCATTCCCTTGGCAATGTTCGCAGCACGGCGCCCCCGGTTTTATGCCGTTATCCAGCCAATCATGGATTTCATGCAGACCATGCCTGCCTTTGTCTTCATGGTGCCGGTGATTGCGTTTTTCGGTGTAGGCAAACCGGCAGCGGTTGTGGTTACGATGATCTTTGGTGGCACACCGGTGGTACGCCTGACGGTGCTCGGCCTGCGCGGCGTCCCTGAAAGCGTACGGGAGGCGGCGATCAGCTTTGGCGCCAACAAATGGTATCTTCTTACCAAGGTCGACCTGCCTCTCGCGAGCCCGTCGATCCGCGCCGGGATCAATCAAACGATCATGTTATCTCTTGCCATGGTGGTTGTGGCCTCGCTGATCGGTGCCAAGGGGTTGGGCGAAGACGTGCTTGAGGCCCTGCAATACGCCAATGTCGGTCAGGGCATTCTGGCAGGTTTCTCAATCTTGTTCTGTGCCATGATCCTTGACCGCATCGTGCAGGGCGGGCGAAAATGACCCCTATTGTCTTTGTCCATGGCTTCATGGGCGGCAGTCGGCAATGGCAGGGGCAAGCTGCGGCCCTCGCCGGTTTCGGTGTTGTCACCGTGGACCTGCCGGGATTTGGCCAGCACGCGCAGCTCGAAGCTCTGGACAACATTGTCGGCTTCGCCAAATGGGTGCTGGACGATCTGAGGGCGCGCGGCATTGGGCGGTTCCACCTGATCGGCCACTCGATGGGCGGGATGGTTGCGCAGGAAATGGTCGCCCGCGCACCGGACCGTGTCGACTGGCTGGTGCTCTATGGCACTGGCGCAAACGGGGTCTTGCCGGGCCGGTTCGAGACCATCGAAACCTCCAAGCTCCGCGCCCGCGCTGAAGGATCGCAGGCCACGGCCAGACGGATTGCAGCGATGTGGTTTCTAGAGCGAGAGGAGGCTGCCGCCTATGAGGATTGCGCTGCCATTGCCGAGCAGAGCGGTCTGCAGGCCATCCTCGCCGGGCTCGACGCGATGCAAGGCTGGAGCGGTGCCGAGCGTCTGGCGGACATCGAGACCAGAACGCTGGTGATCTGGGGCGACCGCGATCGCACCTACCCATGGAGCCAGATCGAGCAACTGTGGCAATCCATTCCCGGCGCCAGCCTTGCAGTGATACCGGGCTGTGCCCATGCTACACACTTGGAAAAGCCGGGGCTTTTCAACAGGGTCCTGAGGGATTTCTTCGCAGCCTGACGGATTGTCCCTGCGGACGCAATGCGCAGAAAACCATCATTGGCGCAGGCGCAGCGAAGGTCCGCAATCCGCCCTTCGTGTCGAAATGTGCATGGCGCAGCGTTGGTCGTTAATGGGAAGTACCGGGTGGACCGCCCCCCACCCAATGGTTCCTCCCTGGGCGCGATTGTATACGGGGGGGCTAGGCGCGGCGTTTCGCTAGCGCGAGTGGATTTTGTGGGGGAATCCACTTGGAATGCGACTAAAACAGTCAGGTATTTATTGTAACGATAAAACAGTGTGTTGCGAGAATTCAATTCCCGTCATGGGTGGATTCTTGAGTAATTTAGTCAAGAATCCACCCTTGCCAAAACCAGCCAGGAGGAAGCCACCCCGGAAGCCAGTTCAAATGGCCACGTAAACCGTCGTCAGATGGAGGTGACGGATGTGATGCCGAAGGCCACTCCTTGGGCGCGTTAGTCGGTAAACGGGCTGGCTCGGACGTTCTTGCGCACCGCAGCGAATTACCAAATCGAGCCTTTGGAGATCAATGCTGCGCCATGCACATTTTGGTACAAAGGGCGGTTTGCGGACTTTCGCTGCGGTGGCAAACTGTCCGGCATGATTTCGGCAAAGCAGCCCTTCAAACCAAGAAGGCTGACAACCGTCAGTTACTGGCGGCGGCAAACCCACCGCAGTCACGGGTATCGATTTCGCGACATTACTTCAGTGCATCTGTGTGTTACCAACCAGAAAACCTTTGGAGTTGTGCCATGAATATGACGAAACCAATTTTTTGCGCGTTGACTTCAGCGCTTTTGCATTTTGCAGGCCCTGCATCGGCGCAGGGTGGGCCTCCCAACATAATCTATGTGCTCGTGGACAATTGGGGATGGGGTGATGTCGGCATTCAAGGCGGCACAACCCCCACACCTGAGATTGACGCGCTTGCCGCAGAAGGAATGCGCCTTTTGAATTTCAACGTAGAAAACCAATGTACGCCGTCTCGCTCGGCCATCCATACCGGTCGGCTTCCAATTCGGTCAGGGACACAGAAGGTTGCTGCTCCGGGTGAGCCGGATGGGTTGGCCCCATGGGAATATACAATTGCTGAGCTTCTGTCAGACGCCGGGTACAAAACTGCTCTCTATGGCAAGTGGCATATAGGTTCGAAAGTCGGACGTATGCCGAGCGATCAGGGCTACGATGAATGGTGGGGGATAAACGAGGGTTCAAATGCCGCAGCATATACATCCACACCGCAATTCGACGCCACTGTCGCTGAAATTCCGCATCTCTGGGAAGGGCGAAAGGGCGAACCGTCGGTAACAACCAACCTCTATGATCTTGAAGCAAAACGTAATCTTGATCGCGGATCAACAGAGCGTGCGATTGAGTTCATTAAGCGAAATGCTGGCGACGACGCCCCGTTCTTTCTTTATCTGGGTTTTACTCACTTCCATCCACCTTGGGGTGTGCATGAAGATTTTGAAAACAAGTCAGGCGCGGGTGTTTACGCTGACACGAAATTGGAAGTTGATCGGAACATCGGCGCGGTCCTTGATGCGGTCGATGAAGCCGGAGTTTCCGACAATACTATTTTTATTCTCACAGGTGATAACGGTGCCGCCAACTATCCGTCACCGGGTGTCGTGACAGGAGAAGTCGGCGGCTCGAATGGGCCTTGGCGCGGCGGTCTCAGCACTGCTTTTGAAGGGGGGCTGCGCACCCCTGCGATGATCCGGTGGACTGGTAAGGTTCCCGCCGGTATTGTTTCAGACGAAATCGTTTCTGGGTTGGATTGGCTGCCGACGATTGCGTCGTTCGCGGGCGCGTCGGAATTGGTGCCAACAGATCGCCCGATTGACGGTGTGGATCAGTCAGCATTCCTTCTGGGCAAAGAAGAAAAGTCTGCTCGTGAGCATGTTGTTGTCTACGTGGGTGATACTGTCTGGGCGGTAAAGTGGCGCAACATGAAGGTCCATTTTGCAACAGCCGAGGGCACACACGCTTTTGTTCAAAAATACACCTTTCCCCAAGTTTTCGATATCAAGGAAGACCCTAAGGAAAGCTACGAGTTGTGGGGGAATGAGGGCTATGCGCATGCGTGGGTAATGAGCCCGGTGACAAAAATCCTCGCTGACATCGCAACCAGCATGGTCGAATTTCCTAACATCAAACCGGGGCAAGGTTTCGAAGGATACAAGTAGCCAGACGGCCCCTTAGCTAAATGTCGCAGTTGTGGGGCCCCTTGTCGCTGGTCTTCCAAATCCAGCACCGCCGTCATTCAGTCTCCCAAAAATGCTGCGCTGTCCATGAACGGCAGCTAACAAAAAGCTGCAACACTGCGCTGAGTGATGACACCAACGGCAGCACCGGGCCGAAAGCCGACCCTTACACCTCACATGGCTCCTCCCTTGCGGCGATTGTATACTGGGGGGCT
>JBLINN010000368.1:0-3811 GCA_047639325.1 Paracoccaceae bacterium
TCAATCCGCCGCACCAGGAACCGGCCAATCAGCCCGGGGTTTTGCCCCTGTTACCGCTGCTACGGCACTTCTGATGACAACATCTATGGCATCAGCGCAGGAAATCGAGCTGAAGTTAAGCCATTTCTTGCCATCTGTGCATGGGTTGCAAAAGGACCTGCCGGAACCCTGGATCGCACAGCTTGGTGAAAAAACCGATGGCCAGGTCACGGTCGCGATTTATCCGGCCGGGTCGTCATTCGGCCATATCGCGCGCCAGCTTGACTAGGTTCAGACAGGAATTGTCGATCTTGCGATGGGTCTGGTCGCCGTCCCGCGCAACCGCCTGCCACGGCTGGAACTGGTTGACACACCGTTGATTGCAAATGACCGGTCGGTGCAGAACAAAGCGGTTTGGTCAATTGTGGATGACCATATCAGCAAGGATTTTGAAGGCCTCAAACTGCTTGGCGTGATGAATGATTGCGCCAACATGCACACCCGCAAAAAACAGATCAATACGCTGGCCGATATCTCTGGCCTGCGGATGCGGGTGCCTTCGGTTCTGGGTGCCAAGATCCTGGCGGCAGCGGGGGGTGTTCCGGTGAACATTCCGTCGCCTGAGCTGTATGAGAACCTTGAAAAAGGCGTTGTCGATGGCATGGTCACGGTCTGGGATGGTACTGTAACCTGATGTCTGCAAATTTTGTTGGAGATTGCGCTGAAACCCCCTGCTGGGGCATGCCCCAGCAGGGGCGATCCAAACTGGTAGTCCATGGGGTTACGAAAAGGTGCGCCTTGGCGGGGTTGTACGCGACATGACGCGACATGGCGCGACATGGCTCATCGTTCTCGGCGTCTAGGTGGCCCTGTCAGAGGCGGAAATTCACTGGCGGGCCTTCCTGTAAAGCCTGCAGGCGCGGGGCATGCGCGGGGTGGAATACGTCGTTTCCGACGACCATGCCGGTCTGCGCGCCGCCCGCAGGGCCGTCCTTGGTCGAGCAAATTGGCAGCGTTGTCAGTTCCATCTGGCCCGGAACGCCATCCATCATTCCCCGAACGTCGCGATCCGCAAGCGCATCGGCGCTGAGTTGCGCGCAGTCTGAAACGCGGCCTCGCTGGCCAAAGCCGAAACCGCCTTGACCGAGCTGGTAGTGGCCTACCGTGAGACCGCCCCGAATCTGGCCAAATGGCTGGAAGAGAACGTGCCCGAAGGCCTCGCGGTTTTTTCTTTGCCCGAGCACTACCGCCGCCGCATGCGCACCTCCAACCCACCATCTCGGGCATGAAAACATGCCCTGCCTGATAACAATTGTGCGTGCCATCCAGCAGGAACTGAAACGCCGCACCGTCAAGGTCAGGGTCTTTCCAAACGAAGAGGCGCTGGAACGTCTCGCCAGCGCCGTACTGGTCGAGATCGACGAGCGATGGGCCGTCGACACGAAGGCCTAAATCAAATGGGAATGCCAGGATGCGTGATCACGCCAGATCCAAATTTCCAGACAACAGGTTGCGTAATCAAACTTTTTTCAAGACCATCAAGGCGGAGCTGATTTGGCAGGGGACATGGGAAACAAGCAGGCAAGCAGAAATGGCCATATTCCATTAGATCAACGGATTTTATAACCTGCAGCGTCGACACTCATCGCTGGGTGGCAAAAGTCCCTTGGCTTTCGAACGAAAGGCCGCCTAAATGAAATATGAGACCGGACCTAAACCGGGACAAGTCCTGTATGAGGCACACTGAATGCCAGCTGCACAGAGGGCGGACCTCAATGCCAAAGACACCTGATGACTTTCCACAAAGCCTTGATCCGGCCATACTGCGGCGCGAAACAGATCCTGTTGCGCTCGGGTTTTCAACAACGGCGGACATCGCCGACATTGCCGGGCTGATCGGTCAGGACCGGGCGGTCGATGCGATCCGGCTGGCCGCCAGCATTCCCCACCGCGATTTCAACCTGTTTGTGCTTGGTCCGGTGGGCACCGGTCGCCACCGGGCAGTCGACGCGCTGCTGGAAACAGAGGCGGCCAAGCGCCCGGTTCCCTGCGACTGGGTCTATGTGAATAATTTTGACGCGCCCCACAAACCGCAGGCGCTGCAGCTTCCTTCCGGGTCCGCCGTACGGCTGAAACTGGCAATGGAGGAACTGGTCGATGATCTGACGATCGAAATCTCGGCGGTTTTTGAATCCGACACTTACCTGACCCAGCGCCGCGTGATCGAGGAAGAGTTCTCAGAACGCCACGAAGAGGCCTTTGCCGATTTCTACGAATCGGCAAAAGAACAAAACGTGGCCGTACTGCGCACACCGATGGGTTTTACCCTTGCCGCCACCAAGAACGGAGAGATCATCAAGCCAGAGGCCTACGAACAGCTGGAAGAGACCGAAAAACACCGAATAGAACTGTCTGTCGGCGCCTTGCAGGATCAACTGTCGGACATCCTTCGGGCTATGCCTGCGGTTGAGAAAGAACATCGCAGCCGGGTTGGGCAATTACATGCCGATATGGCCGAACAGGTGGTATCAACCCGGATTGCGGTCGTGGGGGGCAAGTTTCAGGCAATCGAGCCGATTGACCGTTACCTTACCGCTGTGCGCGACGACATGATTGCCAATGCCGAACTGTTCCTTCAGGCGCGCCACGCAGGCGCTGACAGCCCGTTCCCCGAGGGGATCGTCAAGTATCACCGCGAGCCGATGTTTCAGCGCTATGCCATAAACATCATGGTGTCGCACAAGAAAAAGCCAAGTAACGGCGCCCCGCTCGAAAAGGAAGTTCTGCCTTCGCTGGGCAATCTTACCGGGCGTATCGAACATATGTCGGAAATGGGTGCACTGCAGACCAATTTCACGCTGATCAAACCCGGTGCGCTGCATCGCGCCAACGGCGGTTATCTGGTGCTGGATGCACGCCGCCTGCTAAGCGAACCCTTTGCCTGGGAGGCGCTGAAGCGGTGCCTAGACAACCGGGCCATCTCGATCACCTCGGCGGCCGAGATTCTCAGTCTGGTGTCGACGACATCGCTGGAACCCGACCCGATCCCGCTGGACGTACGGATTATTCTGATCGGCGACCGGATGCTGCATGCCCTTCTGTCAGCGTTCGACCCCGATTTCGCCAGACTGTTCAAAGTGCAGGCCGACTTTGAGGATACCGTGCCGCGCAGTCCACGGACCCTGAAATTGCTGGCGCGCCTGATCGCAACATCCGCCCGGGCCGATGGGCTGCGCCCGTTGACCGCCAAGGCCGTCGCCCGCCTGCTGGACGAGGCGGTGAGAATGGCCGAAGACACGACGCATTATTCCCTGAAGCTGTCCGCATTGTCCGACATCATGCGCGAGGCGGATTTCTACACCGGGGTCGCAAATCGCAGCGAAATCAGCCGCGCTGACATCAACCACGCGGTGACCGAGGCCGATCGGCGGGCGTCGCGAATCCGGGATCGCAGCCACGAAATGATTACCCGCAAAACGATCCTGATCGACACATCCGGTTCCGTGGCCGGCCAGGTCAACGGGTTGTCAGTGATCAATCCCGGTCGCCGGTTCGGTCAACCGTCGCGGATCACCGCGCGGGTGCGCGTGGGCGCGGGCAAAGTGGTGGATATCGAACGCGAGGTGGAACTGGGCGGGCCGCTGCATTCCAAAGACGTGCTGATCCTGTCCAGCTATCTTGCCACGCATTATGCGCAGGATGTGCCGCTGTCGTTGCAAGCTAAGCAGAGATTCTCGGGTTGCCCAACGGATCGCGGTTTCGCTCAGTATTCAATTCTGTGACGGCATTGTGAATGGCTTGGTCAAGATCATCCAGGTCAGTGAAGGTCTGA
>JBLINN010000369.1:0-3799 GCA_047639325.1 Paracoccaceae bacterium
AATCGTTGCAAACACGCTCATCACAGAAAATCGAAAATGGGAGTTCAAATGCCCTTGATCACAAACACAGATGCTGCCCTGTGGCCATCATCACACCGGCCAGATCACGCGACCCGCTGTCCGGCAGCCCAGACCGTGCTGACAATCACCGCGTTTTCAAACATTGAAAACCGCACAATGTCGGCGCGTTTGCTTACCGCCAGCTGGCCGCGATCCGACAGCTTCACGTGCTGCGCCGGGTTGACGGTGACAGTTGCGATGCCTTTGGCCATGTCGCCCCAGATCTCGCCCAGCGTCACCGCGCCCAGCAATAGCGAGGCCGGGATATAATCAGATGACAGGATGTCCAGGCGGTCAATTTCAGCCAGATGCCCGGCGGCGACATTGCCCGAATGCGACCCACCCCGCACCAGATTGGGCGAGCCCATGATGGTGGCGATCCCGGCCTGATGGCAGGCTTCGGCGGCTTCGGTTGTAGTTGGGAATTCGGCCAGGGTAACGCCATAGGACCGACTGGTTGCCACCTGGTCGGTGGTGGTGTCGTCGTGACTGGCCAGCGTCGCCCCAATCCGGGCGGCGGCAGAAACGGTCGCGGCCTCGTGGTCGGTCCCGAATTTCGCCTGCAGACCGTACAGGAACTCGACGTACTCGTCGAAACCGGCGTCATCCATATTGTATTTTCCGCGGACAAAGTCCTTGAATTTCTGCAGGTCCCGGAACTGCCGTTGACCGGGCGTGTGATCCATCATCGACACGATCCCGACCCGGTCCATTTCGCTGAATTCATCCAGCTCCTCGACCAACGTCTCGGAACATATTTCGGCGCGCAGGTGCAAATGGTGGCTGATCTTCAACGCACCTGTGTCGCGCATCCCCAGGATCTCGCTGGCCATTTGACGGGCATATTTGGTGTAGCGTTTGGTATTGCTGGAGGTGATGGAACCGACGCGGATGGCGTCAAACACCGTTGTGATCCCGGTGCCTGCCAGTTCGCGGTCATGTGCGATAATCGCGGCGCGATGTGGCCAGTCGACCTTGGGGCGCGGGGCCATATGGCGTTCCAGATTATCTGTGTGCAGCTCTATCAATCCCGGGCACAGAAAATCGCCGTCGCAATCAATGGCATTGGCGACGGTTGTGCTACCGGCGGCGATATCAGTGATCTCAGTGCCCTGCATCCGTAGGGTGCCGGTGATGACTTCATCCGCAAGGATCAGCCGGGCGTTGGTTAGGATTGTCTCTTGTGTCATGGCGCTTTCACGATGTTTTTGCACCCGACGAACGCCGCCGGAAGAGTGGAGTGGGGATAGTTGGCAAAAGTTCAATGCCGAAAGATAGGCGGTTCTCATGGCAGCGCCCTGACCGGATAAAGCAGATCCAGCGCCTGGCTGACCGTCTGATCCAGCGCGCCGCTATTATCCACAACATGCGCCGGGGTCGCATCAGGAAGCGCATAGCCAGATCGGTCAAGACGGCCCGCAATGTCGGCTTCATCCTCGCGCCCGCGCGCCCGCAGCCGGGTTTCCAGCACATCGCGCGACGTGGTCAGGGCAATGATTTCGCATTGGGCAAAGCGGGTCATGGCGGGCTGCAACATGGTGCGCGACAAGTTGGCCAGCACGTCCTTGCCTGCCGCCAGCACCGCGTCGACGCTGGTCGGAACCCCGTACAGCAGCCCATGTGCGGGCCACCAAAGGGCAAACTGTCCGGCATCCCGCCGGGTTTTGAACTGCTGCACGCTGACGCCCTCAAACCGCTCGCCCCCCGCTGTGGATGGGCGGGTGATTACCCGGCGGGTCAGCGCCAGACGCGGGTCGCGGGCGGCCATGCCTTCCATCACGCTGTCTTTGCCAACCCCCGAGGGGCCGACAATTGCAATAAACCTGCCCGTCATGCCGCCGCCTGCGGGGCAAAACCCAGAACGTCGATTTCGCGGTCACACGCCCGGGCGCGGGCCGTGTCGTCGTGAAAGATGCCGATGATGGCCGCGCCATTGGATTTGGCGTCTTCGACCATGCGCAGGACGATTTCGCGGTTGGCGGCATCCAGACTGGCGGTCGGTTCATCCAGCAACAACGCGGGATAGCTATAGGCAAAGCCACGTGCAATATTCACCCGCTGCTGCTCGCCCCCCGAAAAGGTTGTGGGGCTAAGGGACCACAGACGTTGCGGGATGTTCAACTGGTCCAACAGCTGTTCGGCGCGGGCCAGGGCCGTTGCAGGGTCCGTTCCGGCTGCCAACAAAGGTTCGGCCACCACGTCGCGTGTCGCCACGCGCGGCACCACCCGCAGGAACTGGCTGACATAGCCCAATGTGTGGCGGCGCAATTGCAGAATTTCACGCGGCGGGGCTTTGGCCACGTCCACGTCGCCCACCAGAATGCTGCCTGAAGCGACCAGGTAGTTGCCATAGATCATCCGCATCAGCGTGGATTTACCGGCGCCCGAGGCCCCGACAAGGCCGACGCATTCACCGGGGGCGACATCAAGATCTGCGCCCACCATCACCGGAATAACAGCCGCGCCCTGATTGTGCAGGGTAAAGGATTTTGAGACGTTTCGGAGAGAGATCATCGCATTCACACCTGAAGAACAGAAGACACAAGAAGCTGGGTATAGGCATGTTGCGGATCGTCCAGCACCTGATCTGTCAGGCCGGTTTCCACGACATAGCCGTCTTTCATCACCATCAATCGGTCGGCCAACAGCCGGACCACCGCCAGATCATGGGTGACGATAATCGCCGACAGGTTCATCTCGCGCACCAACCCGCGCAACAAATCCAGCAGCCGCGCCTGCACCGAAACGTCCAAGCCCCCCGTCGGTTCATCCATGAACACCAGCCGGGGGCCGGTCACCAGATTGCGCGCGATTTGCAACCGTTGCTGCATGCCACCGGAAAAAGTTGTTGGGCGGTCATCCATCCGGTCAGCGGCGATCTCGACCCGGCCCAGCCAGTCGGTGGCCTGGGCGCGGATATCGCCATAATGGCGCGCGCCGATCGCCATCAGCCGCTCGCCTACATTGCCCCCCGCACTGACATTCATCCGCAACCCGTCGCGCGCATGTTGATGCACAAAGGCCCAATCGGTGCGCCCCAGCATCCGCCTTTCCGGCTCGCTCATCGTCACGGTATCCTGCAGTCCTTCGGCACGGGTATCGAACCGCACCGCGCCAGCGTCCGGCGCAAGATGGCCCGCCAGACAGTTCAGCAAGGTCGATTTTCCCGAGCCACTTTCGCCGACAATGCCCATGACTTCGCCCGGGAACAGATCAAACGAGACATCCGTGCAGCCAATCCGGCGGCCATAGAATTTTGCGACACCTTCGACTTGTAAAAGCGGTGTCATGCTGCATCCTCCGCATAGGGAACGCCCTGTTCGCCCACATGGCCCGCCTTGCGCCGCGTGGCGCAGTAATCAGTGTCAGAACACATGAACATCCGCCCGCCCGCATCATCGACAATCAATTCGTCCAGATAACTGTCATTTGCGCCGCACAGGTCACAGGCGTGATCGGCCTTGGTGGGTTCAAACGGGTAGTCATCGAAATCAAGGCTGACCACCTGTGTGTACGGTGGGAGCGCGTAAATGCGCTGCTCCCGCCCTGCCCCAAAGAGCTGAATAGCCGCCATTTCCAGCTTGGGATTGTCGAATTTCGGGATCGGTGACGGGTCCATCACATAGCGCCCTTCCACCTTGACCGGATAGGCATAAGCGGTGGCAATTGCCCCGTGCTGGCTGATATCTTCATACAGTTTCACATGCATCAGCCCGTATTCTTCGAGGCTGTGCATCTT
>JBLINN010000370.1:0-3790 GCA_047639325.1 Paracoccaceae bacterium
TCGAAACTGCAAATGCCCTCATCAAGGCTGACCGTCTGTGGGTCGAAAAAAGGCCTTGCTCATAACGGATACTCATGCTTTGCAAGCAAGGCACTGCCGGGCAGAGGATGGCCCGCAGGCTGGCCCCCATCATTCTACGCTACAATTGATCCACTGGACCAATTGCTTCACGCTTGAATTCCGCAAAGATCACGCCACGTTCGTCGCCATTGAGGTGTTTGTATCGTCTGTCCAGTGCAACATCCTATGCCCCTTGGGCCGCGGGTGTTGCACTGGAAACTTGAGTCTAAGGGCCCGAAGACACCGTGACCAGTGAAACCCAAGCTTTCAGGTATTGGCGGGTCCACTTTTCGTTTCGGAAAAGCTAAAGGGCACCTCGATAAATACCATTTTTCAGGTGGCACACTGCGTGAAAACAATGGGTTGCGTCACGGAAAAGTCTGGAAAAGGCAATTTATCGAGGTGCCCTAAAGCTCATCGGACAATCTCAATCCGCAAGATCGGTAAACAAGTTATCGCTTTCGACGAAATCCAGACGGTCATGCTCTATCGTGCCCTCATTGATGTCGCGCAATTCGACCCGGCCATCGCCAAAGCCGATTACGACTGTGTCACAGATATCAATGAAAAGCCCGTTTTCAACCACACCCGGCATTTGGTTCAACACCAGCGCCAATTGTCGCGGGTTGCCGATGCGATTCAAATGCAGGTCCAGAATGTGATTGCCTTCGTCGGTGATGAACGGCACGTCGCCATTCATCCGCATGGTCGACGTGCGCCCCAGCACATCCATGGAAATAAGCGTTTCCTCGATCAGCGCCTGCGTGGTCTGCCAGCCAAATGGGATCACCTCAACCGGCAACGGAAAGGCGCCAAGGTTTTCCACCTCTTTGCCAATATCGGCGATCACAATCATCCGATCCGAGGCCGTGGCAACAATCTTTTCCTGCAGCAAGGCGCCGCCGCCACCCTTAATCAGGTTCAGATCCCCGTCAAATTCATCCGCGCCGTCAATTGTCAGGTCCAGCCAGCGGGCCTCGTCCAGCGAAATCACCTCGATGCCCACATCGCGGGCCAGTTCAGCAGTGCGGGTCGACGTGGGCACGCCGCGAATTTTCAAACCCTCGTCGCGCACCATCTCGCCCAGACAACGCACCAGCCAGGCGGCGGTGCTGCCGGTACCCAGCCCCACACGCATCCCGTCCTCGACAAAATCCGCCGCCCGTTTGGCAGCGACAAACTTGGCCTTGTCGATAGGCGACAACTCTCCGGACATGGCAGCGACTCCCCGTTGGTTTGAGGCGTTATAGGCAAACTGCGCCCCAACTGCGAGAGCAGATTTTCCCAACCCGCCCCCTGCGGTTTGGCATCAGGCGCGCGTTGCGCCGCCCCTAAAGGCATTCGTTCAGCGGCACGTCCTGCAACAGGGCCGGGCCGACCGGGCCCGCCTAACCCCAAGACATCACAAATTCGTCCAAGGCAAACACCCGCGATCCATTCCAGGTTGCCTCCATATTTTCATTGGGCAGCATAGTCAGCCTGTGAGTGATCCCAAGCGTGAAAAAAGAAACCGATCCACCGAACAAAAAGATGCTGGCGGTGGGATTAGACATTGGCGACCCGTCCACAGTGTTTCGAATAACCGGTATCCTGATACGCAACAATTCTACGACCCGACGCACCGGTCAAGGTTTTCAGTGATGCGCCACCGGGAACACAACCGGGCATTTACAATGCCCAGCTACCGAACAACGCCGTAGGGTGTGCTTTCAGCGCACCTTTCCTCGTGACCCACTCGCCTCAAACGTCCTTGCTAAAGGCCTGAACCGTCAGAATGATCTCGTCTATCGCAACCAACCCGTCGCCATTATGGCCCAACCCCATCAAAGCATGCATAATAGCGGCATGCTCGCGCGTCAGACTGTCCACCGCCTTTGCATCCGCAAATTCCCGCAACTCGTCCCACACAACCATCCCATCGTGGTTTTCATCTGCCGCGCGATGCGTCATCAGCAACCGGGCACGGCGGCCAACGGATTCGGTCGGGATCAGCACCGCCACTTCGGCGGTCGACACCTGGTCGTCATTGTCCAGATCAGGCAGCAACACGCGCCGCATTTCACGCGACCGGACATAGCCGCGCCTCACCCGAATGGCGTTTTCGATACCCTCCGGACCAATGCCTTGCGCACCACCATAGCCCAGAATCAACTCGGTCGCCGCCTCGATGAATTGCTCTGGTTGTTCCCGTAGATTTTTCAGGGTCTTGTCCGGCAATGTCTCGATCAACCCCGAAACATCAAAATCCTGCGCAGTGAAGGGCTCCGCGTCTTGCGCCACTGCAACCTGCGCCGACATCAGCCATCCCATAAGTGCCGCCCGAAGCAACATGCCAACTCTCCCTGTCAGATGCTGCCAGAAATACGCCCACTTGGTTAACACGCTGAGAACCGCTGCCCTAACCCCGCTGCATCGTGGCAATTACCTGGGTCATAAGATCAACCAGCTGATCCTGCTCTTGCACCGTCAACCCGGCCAGCGCCGCGCGGTTCTGTGCCTGCGCCGCCAGTATCGCCGCGCCTTGCAACCCACGTGCCCGATCAGTCAGGCACACGATCCGCGCGCGTTTGTCACCTTCGCAGGGCCGCCGTTCAATCAACCCGTCGCGTTCCATCCGCCGCAGAGTATTGGCCATCGTGGCTTGCTCTACATCCACCCGCTGCACCAGATCGCGTTGGGTCAGACCGTCCTGCGCCCAAAGCTCCAGCAGCACCATAAATTGCGCCGTTGCCAGCCCCAGCAGCTGAATGCGCCGCTGCAACCCTGTGGCAAACAGACGGGCCATGTGATTGGCCAGATATCCGGCCGATTGTGTTTTGGAAAACCCGATGCCGTTTAGAAACCACTTGCATAGCAGGCTATGCAATTTCAAAATACATAGCACGCTACTTAAGTGAGGCCGCTTATGGCCCCCAGACGACACGCCGCCGCCGGGATCCTTGGCCTGATCACCATCATCGCATTCTGGAGCGCGACAGTTGCGACCAAGCTGCTGGGATCGCCCGCGCAGATCGCACAGCTGAAATCGCTGATCCTGTGGGGGATGGCGGTTCTGATCCCTGCGATGGCGACAGCCGGGGCCTCTGGGGCCGCACTTGGCAAGAAACACAAAGGGCCGCTGATCACGCGCAAATCCCGGAGGATGAAAATCATTGCCGCAAACGGCCTGTTGATCCTGCTGCCCAGCGCGGTGTTTCTGGCGATGCGGGCCGCGTCAGGGCAGTTTGATGCTATATTCTATGGGGTTCAGACGATAGAACTGATTGCGGGGGCGACAAATATCACCCTGCTGGCCGCCAATCTGCGTGATGGGCTGGCAATGGCGGCGCGACGGCGCCCCTCCCCAAGCTAACCTATATCGCGTTTCAGATTGCAAATGTCGGTTTAAGACACACGCCGCGCGCGCCGTGCCCTATCTTGCCGGGATGAGCACCCCGTATCGCCTGCACTATGCCCCTGACAATGCCTCGCTGGTCGCCCGGCTGGCCCTGGAAGAAATCGGCGCGCCTTATGAAACGGTACTGGTTGACCGAAGCATCAACGCCCAGAAATCACCCGCATATCTGGCGCTGAACCCCAACGGGCTGATCCCGGTGCTGGAAACCCCGCAAGGTCCGCGGTTTGAAACTGGTGCGATTTTGTTGTGGCTGGCCGACACCCACGCCATGCTGGCCCCCGCGCCCAATGATCCGGCGCGCGGGGCCTTTCTGAAATGGCTGTTATTCATCGC
>JBLINN010000371.1:0-3751 GCA_047639325.1 Paracoccaceae bacterium
GATGGCAGTGGGCTTGTATGTCACAGGGGCCTAACAGCGGCCTATTGGCTCACCTCATCCACCTCTTTTGCCAACCCCGCTGTCACTATCGCACGCGGATTTTCCGACACGTTTGCGGGCATTGCGCCAGGTGATGTCGCGGCCTTTATCGGCGTGCAGCTGGTTGCTGCCGTGCTGGCCACCGGGTTCTTCCGCTGGCTGCTGCAAGAGGGTCAAAATGCCTGATTTCGACTTTGACGCGATAATTGACCGCCGCGAGGTTCCGGCCCTGAAGGTCCACAAATTGGTGCTGGGGGCCGACGGGGTCGACCTGCTTGCAGCAGGCGTCGCCGATATGGATTTCCGCGCCCCACCTGCGTCGCTTAAGGCGCTGAATGCCCGCGCCGCGCATGGGATTTTTGCTGTGAAACGGTGCCCGACGGGTTGATGCCTGCCTTGACCAACTGGCTGGAAACCCGGCATGGATGGACAGTCGACCCCGCCCATATTCCGCGCGCACCCAATGTGCTGAACAGTCTGGCGATGGCGGTAAATCTTTTCACCGAAGCGGGCGATGGGATCATCGTACAGTCGCCGGTTTTCTTTGAATTTGCCGATATCATCGCCGAAAATGGGCGACGCATGATGACAAACCCACTGCTGTTGCAGGGGGGCCGATATGAAATGGATTTTGACGGATTGGCGCGGCTTGCCGCCGATCCGTGCAGCAAAATGCTGTTCCTGTGTAACCCGCATAATCCCGGTGGCCGGGTCTGGACACGGGACGAGCTGACGCGCTTGGGGGCGATTTGCCGGGCGCATGGCGTGCTGGTTGTGGCGGATGAAATTCACGGCGACATTACCTTTCCGGGGCATGCTTACACGCCCTTCGCCTCGCTGGCGCAGGCGGACGCGCTGAATTGCATCACCTGCCTGTCGCCCGCCAAAAGCTTTAACATTGCCGCTTGCTGCGCGGCCTTCACCGTCATTGCCGATGATGACCGGCGCGCGGCATTTCAGGCCGAAAACAGTCGGTTGACCGTCAACAAGAACAATGCCTTTGCCAGTGTCGCGATGCACGCCGCCTATCGGGACGGGGGGCCGTGGCTGGACGCCGTTCTGGCGTATATGCAGCGCAATATCGATCTGGTGCGTGCGTATCTGGACAAGGTGGAAACCGTCCGCCTGATCGAACCCGAGGGGACATTCCTACTGTGGCTTGATTTCCGCGCACTGGGCGTGTCGCCCGACGACCTGACCACCTTTCTGCGCCAGCGCGCAGGCTGGGCCGTAACCCGCGGCCAATCTTTCGGGGTCTAAGGCCAGGGGTTCGCCCGCCTGAATATTGCCTGTCCCCGCGCGCAATTGCGAACCGCGCTACAGCGCATGACAGACGCTGTCGCCTACCCGATAAATCCCACAAAAACAGGAGAATTCCAATGACCAACGTGACCATCTATGACCCCGCCATGTGCTGTTCCACCGGCATTTGCGGCGCCGAAGTCGACCAGAACCTTGTGACCTTTGCCGCCGACCTGGACTGGCTGAAATCCAAAGGCGTCGCTGTCACCCGCATTAACCTGTCGCAGGAACCGGCCAAATTTGCCGAAAACGCCCGGGTCAAAACCGTGCTGGAAACCTCTGGCGTTGACGGCCTGCCGGTTGTGATGGTTGGCGATGCGATGACATCAACCGGCCGTTATCCGGCGCGCCAAGAGTTGGCCAAATTCGCCGGTGTCACCTATGTCCCCGCCGAAACCGCGAGTGCCGATAGTGGCAAACCCTGTTGCGGCGGTGCGGCCGGCACCGAAGCCCCCAGTCTGGGTGCTGGCAGGCCCAAGGCATTTTTAGATCAAACGCGAGGTGCACCATGTTCAAGACACTGCCAAAATTCGTATTTTTCACCGGTAAGGGCGGCGTGGGAAAAACCACACTCGCTTGTGCCACCACGCTTGATCTTGCCAGCAAGGGCAAGGAAATCCTGCTGGTCAGCACAGACCCGGCCTCCAATGTCGGGCAGGTTTTTGAAACAGAGATCGGCAATCACATCACGCCAATCCCCACCGCCCCCGGCGTTGATGCAATCGAGATCAACCCCGAAGAATCTGCCGCACAATACCGCGAGCGTATCGTTGGCCCGATGCGGGGAATCCTGCCGCAAGAGGCGCTGACCAGTATCGAAGAACAACTTTCAGGGGCCTGCACCATCGAAATCGCCGCCCTTGACGAATTCACCGCCCTGTTGACGGATAATGATCTGGTAGATCGCTATGATCATGTGATTTTTGACACCGCCCCAACCGGCCACACCATCCGGATGCTAAAACTGCCCGGTGTCTGGTTGGGCTTTGTGGAAGCGGGCAAGGGCGATGCCTCTTGTCTGGGGCCGCTTGCGGGGCTGGAAAAACAACGTGACCGATATGCGGCGGCGGTTGACCGGCTGTCTGACGGGGCCGCCACCCGGCTGGTGCTGGTCGCCCGCCCCCGGCATTCGGCCCTGACAGAGGTTGCACGCACCTCGCATGAACTGGCGGACATTGGCATTGAAAATCAGCAGCTGGCGATCAACGGTATGATGCCGCAAGACACCGGTGATGACCCACTGGCAATTGCCCTGCTGAAACGTGATCAGGATGCCTTGGCGGCGATGACGCCGGATGTCGCCGCCCTGCCGCGCACGGTGTTTGCGTTGCCCTCGGAAAACCTGGTTGGTCTGGCGGCGCTCAAGCGGTTTGCAGCGGGTGCAGATGACATTGTTGACGCGCCGCAATCGAATGCGCAAGACGCACAAAATCTGTCACCGCTTGGCGCGTTGGTGGATGATCTAGAGACCCCGGGCAAAGGGTTGTTCATGTTCATGTTCATGTTCATGTTCATGGGCAAGGGCGGCGTCGGCAAAACCACCATGGCCGCTGCGGTGGCCACTGAACTGGCGGTGCGCGGGCGTCAGGTTTTGCTGACCACCACCGACCCGGCGGCGCATATCAGCGAAACCCTTGCAGGTGATCAAACCGGCCTGACCGTCAGCCGGATAGATCCTGCCGTGGAAACCGCAAATTACCACGCCGAGGTGATGGCGAGCAAAGGCAAGAACCTTGATGCCCAGGCCCGTGCGATGCTGGAAGAAGACCTGCGTTCGCCCTGCACCGAAGAAATCGCGGCGTTTCAGACCTTTTCACGGGTGATCCGCGAAAGCAGCCACAAATTTGTGATCATGGACACCGCCCCTACCGGGCACACATTGCTGCTGTTGGACGCAACGGGGTCTTATCACAAGGATGTCCTGCGCCATCAGGACGAGGCCAGCCGCGCCCGTCTGGTCACCCCGATGATGCGTTTGCAAGACCCCGACCGGACCAAGATCATCATCGTGACCCTGCCGGAAACCACCCCGGTGCTTGAGGCAACCCACCTGCAGAACGACCTGCGCCGCGCCGGGATCGAACCATGGGGCTGGGTCATCAATTCCAGCCTTGCCGCCGCCGAAACAAGCCAGCCCTTGCTGCGCAAACGCGCGTGGTCTGAACAGGACCAGATCGCCAAAGTACGCGATGAACTGACGCACCGCTATGCGGTTGTCCCGATACAGGCCGAAGAACCGGTTGGCGCCGAAAAGCTGTCGGCCCTGTGTCGCATGACACGCGTGCCGACAGCCGCCCAAGACGCATCAGGAAAGCCGCTTACCAAAAGAGCTTTCTTGTCTTATGCCAAAAGCTGACTTCTGGTTAATTGGAAGTCACTGCCCACCAAGCCACTTATGGTGGGCAGTGGC
>JBLINN010000372.1:0-3732 GCA_047639325.1 Paracoccaceae bacterium
CAACCACCTCGCCCATCAGACCTTCACTGACCTGGATGATCTTGACCAAGCCATTCACAATGCCGTCACAGAATTGAATACTGAGCGAAACCGCGATCCGTTGGGCAACCCGAGAATCTCTGCTTAGTTGGGAAAGTTGCGCCGCGCCGTGGTGATCGCCGCAGGGCCGGTGACATAGCCATCCACTAGGAACGCCACGTGATCGGTATTTTCGGCGAAGGTTTCCAGAATGAACTCGCCGCGCGCCAGCATCTCGTAATGGTCATCGGCGGTGATATTGGCCGAGAACAGTTTGGCCTCGCCGGTTTTGTCCTGTGCGCGCTTCATCGCATGGGCAACCAGCGGGATGGTTTCCCGAAGTGGGGCAAACAACTGGTTGCCCTGTGGTTCGTCATTCTTGATGAAATCACCGCCCAGCCAGAAAACATAGCAGGCCTCCGCAAAGGGTTTCGGCCGCAGGCCCAGTTTCGGCTTGATGATGGTGCCGACGATGAACCCGCCATCCACGACCGGGCGACGCAATACGCGCCACAGATCGCTGATAGTGGTCGATGGCCCGTCAAACAGCTTCAGATAGGCGGGGGGCACGTAAAAGTCGTGGTTCTTGGCATATTCCACATCGCCCATGCCCTGATTGTTGCCAATCGCCAGCGTCAGGAACGAACACAACATGGCGCGCCCATCCGTAATGTTGCGGTCAAACAGATCGGTGGGATAGGCGATCTTCATCAGCTCTTTGGCTTCGTCAATCTCATAAACCAGCGCATCAACGCCGC
This sequence comes from Paracoccaceae bacterium, assembly GCA_047639325.1. Lineage (GTDB taxonomy): Bacteria > Pseudomonadota > Alphaproteobacteria > Rhodobacterales > Rhodobacteraceae > NVQY01. Next base: position 777 of record JBLINN010000372.1, read on the forward strand.
GGGTGAAATCATCGGTGGTGGACACGTCCACATTGGTCCCGGTGGAGCTTTCGGCAGCGAAATGCGCGGCGGTGGCAAGGTAGCCGTCAAAGCCTGCTTTGGGTTTCATGATATAGGCGACCAGCACATGTTTGCCACCTGCGATCAGGTCGGCCTCGGTCAGGTCAAGGCGGGCGTAGCGGTTCGATTGATCCATTGTGTTTTCCTTTCGATTTATTCAGCTGCGCGGGCGGCAGCGATTTGTGGGTCAAGCAGGCCGGACGCATAGCGTTTGGCCATACCGTCCATCGGGACGGGTTTGATGGCCGCGGCGTGTCCCGCCGTGCCAAAGCGGTCGAACCGGTCGCGGCATAGCGATTCCAATTCGTCCATTGCCGGGATCAGGAATTTGCGTGGGTCAAATTCGGCGCGGTTTTGTGTGGCGACCTTGCGGAACTGTCCGGTCATCGCCATGCGGCAATCGGTGTCGATATTCACCTTGCGCACCCCCTATTTTGATGCCGCGCTCGATCTCTTCGACCGGCACGCCATAGGTTTGCGGCATGTCGCCACCATAGGCGTTGATCAGGTCCTGCAAATCCTGCGGCACCGACGAAGACCCGTGCATCACCAGATGCGTATTGGGTAGCTTGTCATGGATCGCGGCAATCGTTGCCATCGACAGAATATCGCCATCCGTCTTGCGGCTGAATTTATAGGCGCCGTGGCTGGTGCCACAGGCAATCGCCAGCGCGTCGCATTTGGTGCGGGCGACAAAATCAACCGCCTGATCGGGGTCGGTCAGCAACTGGTCTTGGCTCAGCTTACCGGTCGCGCCTGATCCATCCTCGGCCATCGCCTAGCCAGTTTCCAGAGATCCCAGAATGCCCAGTTCGCCCTCGACCGAGGCGCCAACGCAATGGGCGGCATGGGTGACGCGGGCAGTGATATCGACGTTATAATCACAAGACGCCGGGGTTTTCATGTCTTCTTCCAGGCTGCCATCCATCATCACCGATGTGAAACCGTGGCGGATGGTCGACAGGCAGGTGGCATCGTTATTGCCATGATCCTGATGCATCACCACCGGGATATCGGGGAACATTTCCACCAGCGCTTGCACCATATGGCGCAGCATGATGTCGCCCGCATAGGACCGCGCCCCACGACTGGCCTGCAGGATCACCGGCGCGTCGCTGGCGGCGGCGGCGCGCATGATGGCCAGCCCCTGTTCCATGCTGTTGATGTTGAATGCCGGAACGCCGTAATCGTTCGCAGTCGCGTGATCCAACAATTGTCTCAGCGTTATCAGTGCCATTTATCCAGGCCTCCCTCAGGCCGCTTTGGCGGCGCGCATCAGCGCGGCAATACCGCGGAGCGGTTTGCCCTCCAGCCATTCAAGAAATGCCCCACCGGCGGTAGAGACATAGGTGAAATCATCTGCCACATCGGCGCCGTTCAGGGCCGCAACCGTGTCGCCGCCGCCTGCAATGCTGACCGCCAAACCCTGCCGGGTCAGATCGGGGGCACCGCGCGCCAGCGCGTTGGTGAAATGATCAAAGGGCGGCACTTCGAACGCCCCCAGAGGGCCGTTCCACAGGATGGTTTCGGCATCCGCCAACACACCCTGAAAGCTGGTCAGCGCTTGCGGCCCGGCATCCAGGATCATGAACCCATCCGGGCATTTATGCGCCTCGATCACCCGGCTGCGCGCCGGTGCGGAACTCGCGCGAGATCACCACATCCTGCGGCAGGTGCAATTCACAACCGTAAAGATCGGCCAGCAGGCGGATTTCCTTTACGGTTTCGATCTGATCGGCCTCGTACAGCGAATTGCCCATTGGCGCGCCATCGGCAAACAGAAAGGTGTTGGCCATGCCGCCGCCGATGATCACCGCGTCCAGCTTTTGCACCAGGTTTTTTAACACCTTGATCTTGCTGGACACTTTGGCACCGCCGACAATTGCCACCGATGGGCGTTTGGGGGCCTCAAGCGCGGCGGTCAGCGCGTCGATTTCCTCAACCAACAGCGGCCCGGCGGTGGCAGGCAGCAGCTTGGCCAGCGCCACGGTTGACGCATGCGCGCGATGGGCGCAGGAAAACGCGTCGTTGACGTAGACATCGCCAAGCTGGGCCAACTGCGCGGCAAATCCTGGGTCATTGGTGGTCTCGCCCGGGTTCATCCGCAGGTTTTCGCACAGCAAGACCTGACCGTTTTCCAACTGCTTGGACAGGACCACCACCGAAGGGCCGGCGCAGACATCCGAGAACCGCACCGTTTGCCCAAGCGCATGCGCCAGCGCTGGGCGCAGCTTGTCGACCGAATAGACGGGGCCTTTCTGCAGCGGATCAGGCCGCCCGAAATGCGTCAAGATAACCAGCCGCGCGCCGCGTTCCAGCAACGGGCGTATGCCCTTGGCGAACCGGTCAATCCGGCTGGTGTCTGTAACCTTACCATCTTTGACCGGCACGTTCAGATCGGCCCGCACCAACAGGCGTTTGCCGGTGACGTTGAAATCGGTGATGCAGGGGATTGTCACAGCGAATTCCTCCCATCAATTGTGGCCATATGCACGGCGTTGTCGGCCATGCGGGTGGAAAAACCCCATTCGTTGTCATACCAGGCCAGCATCCGCACCAGCCGCCCACCCATCACCTTGGTCTGGTCGGCGGCGAAGTTGCAGGAATGGGTGTTGTGGTTGTAATCAATCGATACTTTCTGTTCGGTCTCATAGCTGACAATGCCTTTCAGCGGCCCATTGGCGGCCTCGGCCATGATGGCGTTGATATCATCGGCGGTGACTTCCTTGGCGGCGGTAAAGGTCAGGTCCACGGCGCTGACATTTGGCGTCGGCACACGAATGGCCGAGCCGTCCAGCTTGCCGTTCAGCTCTGGCAGAACCTAAGCAGAGATTCTCGGGTTGCCCAACGGATCGCGGTTTCGCTCAGTATTCAATTCTGTGACGGCATTGTGAAT
>JBLINN010000373.1:0-3728 GCA_047639325.1 Paracoccaceae bacterium
CTTGCAAGAATCGCATGACGCCCTGCGCGCCACCCATATGCTGTTTGTCGATGTCTGGCTGATCTACTTTCCGTTCAGCCGCCTGATGCACGCCTTTACCTTTTTCCTGTCGCGTGGGGCAACCGGGGCGAATTATGGCCGCAAGGGGATGAATCCATAAGTGAGATTGCCATCAAGACTCTGCTGGACCAGACCGACAGCGATATCGCGTCTTACCTAGAGGCCTGCGTGCATTGTGGCGAATGCGCCGAAGCCTGCCATTTCTATGAGGCCACGCAAGACCCGAAATACACCCCCAGCTACAAGCTGCAACCGCTGGTCAAGGCCTATAAACGCCACAAGGCCCCGCTGCGCGGCATCAAAAAGCTGTTTGGTCTGGTCCCGGACGAGGTGACCGAGGAAGAATTGCGCGAGTGGGAGCCGCTGATTTACGACAGCTGCACAATGTGTGGCCGCTGCACGCTGGCCTGCCCGATGGGCATCGACATTGCGGGCACCATCCGCAAAGTCCGCGAAGGCTATGCGGCGGCTGAAATCATCCCCGAAGGCCTGACAGCGGCGCGCGGCTATGTCGAAAAGACCGGCAGCCCGATGGGCGTGACCCCCAAGGCGCTGCTGGCGCAGATCAAGCATCAGGAAAAGGAAACCGGGATTGTGATTCCGGTGGATGTGGTTGGCGCGGATTATCTCGCGCTGCTGTCGTCGATGGAAATCATGGGCTACCCCGAAATTATCGGCGCTTATGCCAAGCTGTTCAAAAAAGCCGGGCTAAGCTGGACCATCTCAACCCAGGCTTATGAGGCGACTAATATCGGGGTTCAGATCGGCTCGGCCCCCTTGGCGAAAACGCTGGTGCAAAAGGTGGTGGATGAGGCCGAAAGGTTGGGGGTGAAACACGTGATCAGCCCCGAATGTGGCCATGCCTATGGCGCATTGCGGTGGGCTGGGCCTAATCTGATCGGCAAGCAGTTTTCGTTTGAAGTGGTGCATATCATCGAGTTGCTGGACCGGTTGCGCAGCGAAGGACGCATCCCGCCCGGTGCCAAAGACGGTCGCAAGCTGACATTGCATGACCCTTGCCAGATCGTTCGGCGTGGCGGGCTGCTGAAAGAACCGCGCCGCCTGATGGATGATGCCTGTTCCGATTTCGTCGAAATGGACGGCGCGGGCATTGCCAATCTGTGCTGCGGCGGCGGCGGCGGTGTGTCGGCCAATCCGCGCGCCGAGGATCTAAAAACCAAGGCCTTTGCGGCCAAGCTGAAACAGATCACGGATATAGGCGGCGTTGACGCGGTCGTGGTGCCCTGCGCCAATTGCCGGGGCGTGTTCGAGGACGGGATGTTCGAATATGATTCCGAGATCGAAGTCATTGGGCTGGGCGAACTGATCGCCGATACGCTAAAGGAAGAGTCACCCGCCGCTGAAAAATGAGTGACACCCAATGCCCGACTACCTGACCACCCGCGAACTGGCCGATCTTTTGCGCATCGGCGAGCGCAAAGTCTATGATCTGGCGGCGTCGGACGAGGTTCCTTGCGTGCGTGCCATGGGCAAACTACTGTTTCCACGCGCCGACATCACCGCTTGGCTGGCCGGGTCGCGCAGCGGGCCGCAAGTGGGTGAACCCGCCCTGCCGCCAATCATCGCCGGCAGCCACGACCCGCTGCTCGACTGGTCCCTGCGCGAGTCAGGGTCTGGGCTGGCCAGCTTGTACGATGGCAGCTTTGACGGGCTGGAACGCCTGTCCGCCCGCACCGCCCAAGCCGCTGGGTTGCATATCCGCGAAGCAGATGGCTGGAACCACGCGGCCCTGCTGGGCGCAGTGGCCCAGGCCCCGGTGGTGCTGGTAGAAATCGCCCGACGCCAGCGGGGGCTATTGCTGGCCCCGGGCCTGACCGGCATCACCAGCTTTGGCGATCTGCGCGGCCGCCGGGTGATCCTGCGCCAGGACAGCGCCGCCAGCCAGCGCCAATTCGACGAACAACTAACGGCGGCGGGGCTGACCCGCAACGACATCACCGCCCTGCCCACCCGCGCGCGCACCGAAGAAGAACTGGCAATCACCCTGCATGACGGCAAGGCCGATGTCGGCTTTGGCCTTGGCGCCCTGTCGGGCCTGTTCGGCCTGGGCTTTGTCCCTTTGGGCGAAGAACGCTTTGACCTCGCCGTCTGGCGCCGCGCCTGGTTTGACCCACCGCTGCAAAAGCTGATGGCCTTCCTCGCCTCGCCCGCCTGCGACGCCCGCGCCGCCGAAATGGGCGGATACGACCTTAGCGGCCTCGGCACCATCCACCACAACGGCGCCAGCGGCTAATAACCGCCCCCCTCTTTTTCTTGTTAAAAATACTCCCGCCGGAGGCCTTTGCCCGGCACGGGCAAACCTATTGCGCATTCGGAAAGAATAATTGCTGCCCACCCACCTGATACCCAGCAATCGCCGCCTGCCCGTCCGCACCAATCAGCCAGTCGATAAACGCCTGCCCCGCCTCGGCCTTGACGTTTGGATGCTTCTCCACATTCACCAAAATCACCCCATACTGGTTGAACAGTTGCGGGTCCCCCTCAACCAAAACCGCCAACCCATCCTTGTTGCCAAAGGCAATCCAGGTCGCGCGGTCCGTCAACGCATAGGCCCCCATCCCGGCGGCAATGTTCAGCGTCGCGCCCATCCCCGCCCCGGTCTCGCGATACCACCCGCCTGACGCGCCCGCCACGTCCAGCCCGGCGGCGGCCCAATGGCGCAGCTCGGCATTGTGGGTGCCACTGTCATCCCCGCGCGAAGTAAACGGTGCCTGGGCTGCAGCCACCGCCGTCAACGCGGCCACAATATCCGTGCCGCTCTTGACGCCTGCCGGGTCGGCCACCGGACCTATCAGAATAAAATCATTATACATCACGTCAAACCGCTGCACGCCCCAGCCATCGTCGACAAACTTTTCCTCGGCCGGTTTGGCATGCACCAGCAACACATCACCATCCCCATTGGCCGCATTGCGGATTGCCTGACCAGTGCCCACAGCCACCACCCGCACCTCGATCCCCGAGGCCGCCTGAAACCCCGGCAGGATCGCATCCAGCAACCCGGAATTCTGGGTGGATGTGGTCGATTGCACCACGATAAACGGCTCAGTTGCACCAGCGGGCAATCCGCTCCCTGCTAAGACACCAGCCACCATTGTTGCCCGGATAAAATACCCGATCATGTCGTCACCTCTTGATTGTTTGTTAGAATCCTACAAAATCAGTGCCCCGGACAGGAACCGCTTGGCGGCCCGTGTTTCCGGTGCGTCGAAAAAATCATGCGCCAGGCTGTGTTCCGCCACCTTGCCACCATGCATCAACACGATGTCGTGGCCCAGCCGCCGGGCTTGACCGATATCATGCGTCACCATCACAATCCTTGTGCCCCGTGCCGCCGCGCCGCGGATCAGCGATTCAATCGCTTGGGTAGCGCTTGGGTCCAGCGCGCTGGTCGGCTCGTCCAGAAACAAAATATCGGGCGAACAGGCCAGCGCGCGCAGGATTGCCAGCCGCTGCGCCTCGCCCCCCGACAGGCTGCGCGCCGGTTGCCGGGCCTTGCCTGCCAGCCCACCTTCCTCCAACAGGTCCGCAATGCGCGCCCGCCGGTCGGCGCGCGATACACGCTGCCGCCGCAACACATAATCCAGATTGGCCGCCACCGACCGGCGCAGCAAAACAGGCGTCTGAAACACCATCGCCTGCCGCCC
>JBLINN010000374.1:0-3720 GCA_047639325.1 Paracoccaceae bacterium
CCACCATTTTGGTTCAGAGCAAGGAAGCACGAGACCATTGCAACTGCACTTAAACCAAGGTCTTATTCCGTTAATCTTCTATTGGTCGAATGACAGAAGCGCCGGACAAAGCCGATCTTGCACCTAGTCGGAGGCTATGACCGCTTAGGTTAGGCGGGTGCCGTCAAGGTCCACGTATAGAAGAACACTTATCGACAGCTTTAACGGTATGAACCGTTTTAAATTCGCTTGATGATATGGTCAGCTTCGCCGGGAGCTGGAGACGGTTCGGCTTCTTGTTCTAATCTAACCGAAACGTCCGATCATTCAGGAACAATTCAAGCTGTTCTTGGGTCATCGCGCCATTGACCACATCCACAACAACATCATCCCAGCGGTCACCTTCCCTCGTGTCTAGCCCGTACCCACTGCGTTCATAAAGAAGGAATAGCAACAGCATGGATGTACGTTTATTGCCATCTGCAAAGCCGTGTGAGGTGGCTACGGCATGTAGCAGCGCTGCACCCTTGGCCCAGATGTGTCTGTGGTAACCGTGATAAGGACGCCCAAGCGCACCAAGCAGCTTGTCCACGTCATGTTCGCCTTCAAGCCCACCGAATTCTTCCACACAGACGTGGTTGGCATGTACCGCATCGGCAAGCGTTACACGGTAGTGCCGCCTACCTATTGGCCAACCGCTTCAGAGCGTCCCTGTGTGTGGTGACAGTGCGGCTGATGACTTGGCCGGACTTGGCCGTCACAGTGTTGGGACGTTGCGTCAACGTGCTTGCTGCCGCGCTTTTGGCAGTCCTTGCCTTAGGTTTGGTCAGGGTTTTCCCCGCAATAGTGGTTTTCTTGCTTGTGGTCATCTGTTCCATCCTAGGTGCGCAATACATGCACATTGCACGCGCACATATCAACGATATCTTACCAAAGCGTGCGCTTAGGTTTCCATCAAAAGCAACGCGCACTGGTATTCCATGCAGATCCTCTTCTGTCAAAAGGTGGAACGTCCACCGTTGTAGAGGTGTGCAAATAAATGCAGCCATTAGGCCGAGAGGCGGTACCAGTAACTTTGGGCACCAAGCAGGCTTATGAACTTATCCACCAACAGGCCTAACTCCGCGAAATCACCCAGCCACCAACCTCAGCTTTTCCAGAACAGCGCCTGCCTCGGCCTCCCAGCGGGTTTTCTGTTCGGCGTTGGTGGTGCTGCGCAGCCCCATCGCGCCAAGGCTGGCGGCCTTGGTGGACCCGGTTGTGCCAAAGCTGGCAGCGACACGTGGCCACCAGTAATCGACGCTGGCCTGTGCGCCCGTCTTGTCGCCGGTTTCCAGCAGCCGCGTCAGGCCCTCTTCGGCCAGCGCGGCATGATACGCCTCGACCGGGGCGATGGCGCGGAAAGCTTCGGCGAGCGGTTGATAGGACACCAGCGTCAGGTCGCCCATCTGCACAGCCACCGCGCGGCCCATCAGCAGGTTCATCACCACCGCATCCACCCAGCCGTCCAGTGGGTAGTTGAACACTGCCAGACGCATATCATGGTCTGACCGCGAAGCACCGATATCGGCATCCCGGGTCAGCCGCGCCGTCCACGGGTGGTGGTTGGCATAACGGTTGGTATCGACGCCAAACTCGCCCATTACCGTCAGCACCTTGTCGGCATTGTCGGTCTTTTCCAGCACGATCCGCGCCGCCGCGATGCGTTCCTTGATGCCAGGCCCCGCATTGATGATATCGGCAAACCCTGCCGCCCCGGCCAGTTCGCTATCCACAAAAGTGGCCATCAGCTTGATCAGTTCGGCGCGATAGCGCGGCGGCACGTTGGTTGGGTTGCTCAGCACCCCGCCCGCTGCCAGATAGCTTTCGATGCTCATGTCTTCGGCCATAATCCTGCCCCCCCTTATTGGTCGTAATCGACGACAACAGTGTCCGTCAGCGGGAAGGATTGGCAGGACAGGACATAGCCCTTTTCCACCTCGTAATCCTCCAACGCGTGATTGGCGACCATCTCGACTTCGCCCTCGATCACTTTGCAGCGGCAGCTGGAACAGACCCCAGCCTTGCAGGCAAATGGTGCGTCCATCGCGTTTCCCAGTGCCGCATCCAGGATCGACACATCCTTGGCCATGGTGATCGTCTGCGTCGCCCCATCCAGAGTGATCGCAGCGGTGGTCTGGTTGGCCCCTGATGCGGCATTCGCCGACACGGCCTTGCGCTTGGCGCGGCCCGGTTGGGCGCTGGCGAACAGTTCAAACTTGATCTGCGAATTATCCAACCCGTGGGCGCGCAAAGCGGCGGCGATGCCCAGCATCATCGGCTCCGGGCCGCAGATGAACGCGGTATCGACATGTTCGATGTCGATCCAGCCCTTGAACAGCTGGGCGCATTTGTCTTCGGTGACTAGCCCGGTGAACAGGTCAATCTCTTGCGCGTCGGTTTCCAGAATATGGATGACGGTCAGCCGCCCCATATAGATGTTCTTGAGGTCTTCAAGTTCTTCGCGGAACATGATCGAGCTGACGGCCTTGTTGGCGTAAACCAGCGTGAAATTGGATTTCGGCTCGCGCGCCAGCGTCGTCTTCAGGATCGACAGAACCGGCGTGACGCCGGACCCACCGGCAAAGCCCAGATATTGCTTGCCTGCGCTTGGGTCCAGATCGGTGAAAAACCCACCCATCGGCGACATCGCTTGCACCGTGTCGCCCACCACCAGGTCTTCGTTGGCCCAGGTTGAAAACGTGCCGCCATCGACCCGTTTGATGCCGACTTGCAGAATGCCATCGTCTTTGCCCGCGCAGATCGAATAACTGCGGCGCAGTTCTTCGCCGTCAAAATCGCGGCGAAAGGTCAGGTATTGGCCTTGGGTAAAATCAAATTCTTCCGCCGCGCCGTTTACTGGCTTTAGCGTGACAACCACCGCGTCGCGGATGGTTTTGTGGACGTCGGTGACACTTAGATCGTGAAAGCGCGCCATGGATATCTCCTTTAGACCCTGCTGCGTTCAATTGAATTCACCTGCCGCGGCTGGTGGATGCCTGTTTTCGGTCAAACGCAACACGCTCTAGATGCACTTGAAATAGTCGAATGGTTCCAGACAGTCCCGACAGCGCCAAAGCGCCTTGCACGGGGTCGAGCCGAACTGGCTTAGTTTTTCCAGATTTTCACCGCCGCAAAGCGGGCAGCGGCTGGGGCCGCCCGCCGGTTGCGGCGGGGCGATCCCATATTCTTCCAACGCGGCGCGGCCCTTGTCCGTCAGCCAGTCGGTGGTCCAGGCCGGGGACAACTGGCGTTTCAGCTCCAGCTTTTGAATGCCATGGGCGCGCAATGCCGCTTCGATATCCATGTTGATGATCGTGGTAGCCGGACAGCCGGAATAGGTGGGCGTTACGGTGACAATCAGCGTATCCCCCTGCCAGTCGACCCCCCGGATGATGCCCAGATCAACCAACGAGATTACCGGGATCTCGGGATCCGGAACGCCATCCAGCCACTCCCATATCTGGTCTACATTCGGCTGGTTCATAAGTATCCTACCCTTTTGACCCAAAGACACTACGCTCCCGGCCTAGCCGGAATTTTTCAAAAAGTCCGAGCCGTTTTCTTTTAAATAACACGACTGCGGACACGGTGTTGCGCCTACCATTCAGCCCCGGGATAGGCGCGTTGCAGCCACTGCATCGACGTCAGCACATGCCCCAGATATTCGGTGTGCATATAGCCCGTGCGCCCGCCTTTATG
>JBLINN010000375.1:0-3674 GCA_047639325.1 Paracoccaceae bacterium
CAAGTATTGCAGAACCTGCAGGGCATAGCCGAAGGTTCCCGGGAATTCAGCGGCCAGTGATGTGATGATGCCCGCATTGTTGATCATCACGTCGGCTGCGATACCAATGCCTGTCGTCGCCGCGCCAAGCGTTGTTCCCGCCACTCCAGTGATGGACTTTTTGCGCAACTCCTTTTTCAAGTCGATCCAAAGGCCGCTCTTCTCAAGCTCTCTAACTTCCGAAGCCGCCTCGGCGGCAATTTCGTTCAGAACGCCGGTGGTTGAGTCGAGTGCCCCTTTTACAGCGATTGGATCGCCCGGGATATCTTGGGCCTGTGTGATGATTTCGCCAAAGGTTACGGCAATGGTGGGGTCGACCCAGTCGGCTTGTTTCAGGGTGCGTTCAAATTCACGCAGCTGCGGCACTGCGAGCGTGAATTTTTGCAGGGTGTCGGGGCTTGGCAGAGGGTCGGATTTGTAGGCCATCCAAACCGGATCACGGGCCACGAAACGGCCCAGTTCCAGCGCGAATTGCAGCAGGTCTTCTGCTGCAATGGGATCGGACAAAACGTCCGGCGCGCCTTGGGCCAGACGGATAAGACGGTCGGCCTGCATGCCAAACAGAATGGCGTTGTCGGTGTCCGGGTCCTCGGCTGCCAGATATTCGCCCAGAAGGTCAAGCACATGGGCCATTGCTGGCATGGCGTTGTGAATGCCTTGACGGTGTGGTGCAAGCGATTTCAGGTAGGCCTGAAGGGCGCGCCACCCTTGTGCTGCACGCGCCGCCACGTCGCCCTGCATGCCATGGGTCAAGGGCACCTGACGCAGTAGTCCATTTTCGAATGCCACCATAAGCGGGGCGGGTTGAACCGTTGGTTTTGTGGGTTGAACCGTTGGGCCGGACGGGGTGGTCGATTCTTGGTCGACCTCCCACGGCAACGGCTCGGGCCATGGTGGCAGGGTTTTGAGGTAGGCGAGGGTTTTTCTGGTTCTATCTTCGGCGTCTTTTATCTGTGACAGGCGGATTAGCTCTGGAGAGGACCGAGCGGCGGGAGTGTTGCCAAACCACACTTTGCTCCAGACGCTATCAATCAGCTCTGGTATACTACGGATTGGGCGAAGATCGCTCACTTGAGTCTGGTCGAGGGTGAGCACGTTCAACCCTGTTAAGGTCCGTAGAGGGGCTAGGTCGCTGACCTGTGTCTGGTCGAGGTAGAGCCCCTGTAATTCCGACAAGGCCTTCAACGGGGCGAGGTCACTGACTTGTGTCCGGCTTAGATGCAGGTATTCTAAGTTATCCAGTTCGGCAATTTCAGGCGGGATGCGGTTGAGGGCATGGAAGGGATCATCGTCCAACCACAGGCGGGTTCCCCCAGCCGCCCGGACCCGCTCGATTTTGGCCAGGGCTGCCGCATAGGCGGTGTCTGCGGCGTTGGGGGTGTTGTCTTGTGCCATGGGGGCAGAGTGTCGGGTGTTTGGCCATTGACCTCCCTGCAGTGCTGGATTATCCCGGCGGCCACGCGCGGTTGTAGCTCAGTTGGTTAGAGTACCGGCCTGTCACGCCGGGGGTCGCGGGTTCGAGTCCCGTCAACCGCGCCACTTTACCAAAAGAACATCGCAGCAAGGATATATCCCATGGGGTCAGCACTGGATCGGATCACATGGCCGGTGGCGATTTTGCTGGCGGGTATGCTGGGGTTGGCGCCGTTTTTCCCCGAACCACATGTGTGGGAAAAGTTGAAGATGTTGGTGGCGGGCGATTTAAGCCGGGCGGTAGATATCTTTGATCTGGTGATGCATGGCGCGCCGTGGTTGCTGCTGATCGCCAAGGCGGTCCGGCAGGTGACGGGCGGCGTGGCGGCTGGGTAGCCACGTGCGGCGACCGTTCGGCTGGTATCCGGAAAATTTCGAATTTTCCGATCCGATTTCTTTGAAAGAAATCGACTATAGATGCGGGGTTGGGGGGGCGTAGGTATAGCCTAGCGCGGCCTCGGTCTGTTCATCAAGTTGTTCAATCATAAAGGCGTGGTCGGCGGGGGTGAGCGTTTCTGGCGTGTCCGGGCGCGTCGCAATCGCTGGTTTAAACTTGGAGCCGAGGCGTTTGCCGACCGGGCGAAAGGCAGAGCTGCGGGCGGGTTGGCCGAGGGCGGCGCGCAGGCTGTCGATGCTGGCTTGTTGTGCGGTTTGCACGGTTTCGGCGCGCAGCAGGACGCAGGTGCAGCCCCGGTTCAGGTGGCTAAGCAAGCCGGACAGTTTGGCGCGGCGCAGGGCGAAGAGGGTGCTGTAAACTGCGCCGGTCAGCGGATCACGGTCCAGTTGCAGCGGTTGGCCAACCAGGCCTTGTTCCCCGGACCCTTCAAAATAACGCGCCCGGTCGATGATGCTGGTCCAGGGCGCGCGGATGAAATCGGCGAAATCCAGCGCCTGTATTTGCGGCGTGCTGTGCCAGGGTTTGGCGTGCATCGATAACGCCCAGTCGGCGGCATTGCGCACCACGCAGATCACCGCCAGATCGGCGGGGATAGCCAGCGCGTGTGGGTGGCCGTGTTTCCAGCCCAAAACCTCGGACGGGGTCAGGCCGGAATTGCGGATCATCAGGCGTTTGACCAGATTAGTGCCGGACGAGCGTTCGCCCATCACCTGAAAGCGGGTGGGGGCGGTTTGCGCGTGCAGTTGCACATGTTGGCCGGTCTGGGCGAAGTCAGCGGGAAGCAGGGGAGTATCCTTTGTCGATTATGGTCATCGGGCAACGCAGTGGTGGTGACTGGAAATTATTGATTCTCTTATAGAGGCGGTTTCGGTAAGGATAAGATTAAACACCAAGACAAAACAAAGAGCAGAACAGGACCCAAGGTGATGCAGACAGTGGCGGCGCTGACCATGGTGCGCGACGATGCCTTTTTTCTGAAGATCTGGTTGCGCTATTATGGCGACCTGATCGGGCGCGAGAATTGTTATATCATCAATCACGGGCGCGGCGACGAGGTGGCCGAGATGGCGCAGGGGTGCAATATTATTGGCATTCCGGGCGATCATCACGTGGGCTTTGACCAGAAACGCTGGCGGTTGCTGAATAATTTTGTCGCCGGGCTGCGGTGTTATTACAGCCATGTGATTATCGGCGATGTCGATGAATTGGTGGTGCTGGACCCCGAGGCGGGCTGTGATCTGCGGCACTGGCTGGAACAGATGCCTGCGGGGCGGGTTTTGACGCCGCTGGGGTTGGAGGTGATCCACCGGGTTGATCTTGAGGATGCGCCGGTGACCGACGTCGTGCTGGGGCCGCGCCGCCATGTGCGCCCGGCGCCGCATTATTCCAAGCCCTGCGTGGTGTCAGTGGGCACCAAGATTTCGCGTGGCGGGCATTTCACCCAGTATAAAAAGCTGCACACGCCAGAGCATTTGTATCTGATGCATCTGAAATATTGCGATCTGGCGCAGTATTCGGCGGCGATGGACCGGCGCAATGTGGTGGCGGCGGCTACGGGGGCGACGGTGAGCGAAGCGGCGATTGGTCAGCATTGGTTTGCCGAGGCGCGCGGCGACGATGCGGCGCTGTTTCAGTCATTCACCAAGCTGTTGCTGCAAAAAGACTTTGTGGTGAACCTGCTGCGGCGCAAGATGCAGCGCAGTTGGAAAGAACGCGACAATACCGGGTTTTGGGCCTTTGATCGGCCCACATACCCCAAGCAATA
>JBLINN010000376.1:0-3656 GCA_047639325.1 Paracoccaceae bacterium
TTATGCGACCCTCTTTCGAGAGCACCCGCAGGATCTGAATGTCCCGTTTATCTAACCGCATATGTCTTGCCCGCTTTCTGGCCGTTTCCGGCGCCAGTCTATCGACAGAGATCGGTGATTGGTATCATTGAAACCGCACGCAGAGCGCCCCCGCTGGTCGCAAAGGAAGTGCTCGTTTTCGCCGGTTTTGTTGTCGGGATGCACCACAATACGCAATTATGCGTCTTTCTAGCCCAGAATGGCCACAGTTGCCGATTGCCTGCCGCAGAACTGCCGCATTCCCAAGTCACGTGTTGGATGGGGACGAATTCAAGTGGGGGCTTGAAAAGGAAAGATAATGCGTGCTGTCTTGATTTCGCTGTTGTTCGTGGGCTACGTCATGGCCCCGGCCTTTAGCTAATACACCCACAACCAATTCCAGCGCCCGTAGGGTGTGCATTCTGCGCACCTTCCCTACGGCGCAACCAAAGGTGCGCTAAAAGCACACCCTACGTTTCGTCGTCCTCTTCTTCACCCTGATCGGCAATCCAGGCGACGCTGACAACTTCTTCGCCCTTGCCGGTGTCGAACACTTTGACACCGCCCGCACTGCGCGACCGGAAGGAAATGCCTTCGACTGGCACTCGGATCGACTGGCCTTTGGATGTGGCCAGCATGATCTGGTCGTCCATCTCAACCGGGAAGGACGCCACAAGATCGCCGCCGCGCATCGCCTTATCCATAGCCGCCACGCCCATACCACCGCGTCCGCGCACCGGATAGTCATGGCTGGAGCTTAGCTTGCCCGCGCCGCCGGTGGTGATTGTCAGGATCAGGTTTTCGACGGCCGACATTTCGGCATAGCGTTCTAGCGAGATTGTCGCCATTGCATTGGCGTCCTCGTCATCGGGCATTTCTGCGTCATCCACAAGCCCGGCAACCGCGCGGCGCCTCTTGAGATAGGCCGATCGTTCATCCGACGTTGCCTCGAAATGACGGATCACCGACATCGACACAACCCGGTCAGACCCGCTGAGTCGGATTCCCCGCACGCCAGTTGACTTACGCCCCTTGAACACCCGCACATCGGTCGTCGGAAACCGGATAGCGCGGCCAGAATCGGTGACCAGCATCACGTCATCATCCTGCGACGCGATCCGCGCGTTCACGAGTTCCACGTTTTCGGGCAGGTCCATCGCAATCTTGCCGTTGCGCATCACATTGGTGAAATCGCTCAGCGCATTGCGGCGCACGTCGCCAGCGCTGGTGGCAAATACAATCTGCAGATCGGCCCAATCTTCTTCGGGCACGTCCACCGGCATGATAGCCGCCACTGAAACACCCGGCGGGATTGGCAGGATGTTGACCACGGCCTTGCCCTTGGCCGTCCGGCCCCCCTGCGGCAGGCGCCAGGTTTTCAGCCGGTAAACCATACCTGCGGTGGTAAAGAACAGCAGTTGGGTATGGGTGTTGGCCACAAACAGCGTGGTGACCACATCCTCTTCCTTGGTCTGCATCCCGGAGACGCCTTTGCCCCCCCGGCGTTGCGACCGGAAATCCACCAAAGGCGTGCGTTTGATGTAGCCGCCAGAGGTGACGGTCACCACCATATCCTCGCGCTCGATCAGGTCTTCGTCTTCCATGTCGCCAGACCAGTCGACGATTTCGGTGCGACGTGGCACCGCGAACTTTTCGCGCACCTCGGTCAGCTCTCCCCGGATGATATCCAAGATACGCTCGCGCGAGCCCAGGATTTCCAGGTATTCTTTGATCTTGCCCGCCAGCTCTTCCAGCTCGTCCGTCACTTCTTTGACGCCTATCTGGGTCAGGCGTTGCAGGCGCAGTTCCAGAATGGCGCGGGCTTGGGTTTCGGACAGGTTATAGGTGCCATCGTCATTGGCCGTATGGGTCGGGTCATCAATCAGCGCGATGTATTCCAGGATCGGCTGGGCAGGCCAGCGCCGGGTCATCAGCTTTACGCGCGCCTCAGCGGCATCGGCAGATTGGCGAATGGTGGCGACGATCTCGTCAATATTGGTCACAGCCACGGCCAGACCACATAAGATATGGCTGCGTTCGCGGGCTTTGCGCAGCTCAAACGCGGTACGGCGCGCCACCACATCTTCGCGGAAATCAAGGAACGAGGTCAGGAACCGGCGCAGCGTCAGCTGTTCAGGCCGCCCGCCATTCAGCGCCAGCATGTTGCAGCCGAAATAGGTTTGCAGCGGCGAGAAACGGAACAGCTGGTTCAACACCACCTCAGCCGTGGCATCGCGCTTTAGCTCGACCACCACACGAACGCCGTTGCGGTCGGATTCATCCTGAACGTGGCTGACGCCTTCGATCCGCTTTTCGCGTACCGCTTCGGCGATCTTTTCGATCATCGTCGCCTTGTTCACCTGATAGGGAATCTCATCAACAATGATCGCATAACGATCCTTGCGAATTTCCTCGACCCGGGTTTTGGCGCGGATGATGACGCTGCCGCGCCCTTCCAGATATGCCTTGCGCGCACCGGTACGGCCCAACATGATCCCGCCCGTGGGGAAATCGGGGCCTGGCACATAGTCGATCAACTGTTCAGACGTCAGGTCCGGGTCATCAATCAGCGCCAGCGTAGCATCCACCACTTCGCCCAGATTATGCGGCGGAATGTTGGTGGCCATGCCCACGGCGATGCCGCCTGCCCCGTTGACCAGCATATTGGGAAAACGCGCCGGCAGAACCGATGGTTCGCGGTCTTTGCCGTCGTAATTGTCCTGAAAGTCGACGGTATCCTTGTCGATATCCGCCAACAGATAGGCGGCGGGTTTGTCCATCCGGACTTCGGTATACCGCATCGCCGCGGCGTTATCGCCATCCATCGAGCCAAAGTTGCCCTGCCCGTCCAGCAGCGGCAACGACATCGAGAAATCCTGCGCCATCCGCACCAGAGCGTCGTAAATCGCACTGTCGCCATGCGGGTGATATTTACCCATCACATCGCCAACCGGGCGCGCCGATTTGCGATACGACTTGTCGTGCGTGTTGTTGGTTTCGTGCATTGCATAAAGGATGCGCCGGTGAACCGGTTTCAGCCCATCGCGCAGATCAGGGATCGCACGGCTGACAATGACCGACATGGCATAATCCAGATAGGATGTACGCATTTCGGATTCGATAGTTACCGTCGGCCCGTCATAGACTGGCTTTTCAGGTGGTGTTTCATCCATGTTTTCAGGGACTTCCGGCGTGTCAGTCACGTGTTGTGCCCGTTCTTTGTGCAGACTCTACATATTGTGGCCTTACCTTATCAGACCCGGCATATAAGGTGCAATGGCCAGAGACCTTTCCGGCCCAAGGCCATAGCATCGCAGGGTTAAGCCATTGTTATTAAATCAAAGTAAGTTCCCACTTCGACCAGCTGGTTTGGCAGGGTGGTTTTGCCGCCAGCCACGCACGGGCGATTTCAGTTCCGTCGCGACGGCAAATCCCTGCAGTGGTTGACGTTGCCCCCCGATAGGGTCGTCCGGTGGATCGTCAAGGTTGAATACGAATCACTTCACAGGTTTTTGACCAGGTTTCCTTGCCCGTCCCGAAGTTAAGCGCCCAGAACCCCCCTGAAAAACTGGTCTTGGCCCGCCCTTACCGGCGTCGTTTCGCCTCAACATTTCAACGCCTGCCTTCACGTCAGGTAA
>JBLINN010000377.1:0-3634 GCA_047639325.1 Paracoccaceae bacterium
CCACATGGCCCGCAAGCTCGGTCCGCTTGGCCTTGCCCAGTTTGGCCTGTTCCAGCGACCAGTATTCCATATCAAACAGCTGTTCCTCCGCCACCGGAAAGAACCCGCCGCAATCTTCGCCATTGGTCATGGCGGTGATGCCCTGTTCGGCCAAATCGGCGGCAATCCCTGCCGCGCGTGCATCCGCGCCGATGCCAACAATGCCGACCCCGTCGATCCAGGCCAGATCAGGGGCCGGGTTCAGCATGGTCTTTGGTTCTGCCGCGCGGGCGGCATTGCGAATAAAATAGGCGGTGTAGGTTTCTGTATAGGTATCAATGGCTTGTGAAATATCGGGTTCGCCCCCGGAGATCATCTCAGCCGTCAGATATAGCGGATAGTTCTTGGTGCGGATCACATGATCGGGCGTCGCCACGCCGCGACCGGCCAGCGTTGCCACATCCGCCCGGGCCAGAAATTCGCGCACATTCGGCCCGGCGCGCAGGTCCATCACTGGCATTGGCGCATCCCGGTCTGCGGTAAACGCCGCGTTGCGCTGGCCCAGAATGCCGCGCAGCAGGGGCAAGATATCAGCGGCTTTGGCCAACATTTCCGGCGTTGCAAGCCCGGCGCGTTTCGGCGTCTTACCGCTTTTGGCCGCCAGCCAAGCCTCGACCATATTGGTGTGCCGGACGATCAGATCATAGGATTTTTCGGGGCTGTCGGAAAACGCAAAATGGCCGTGGTTCAACAGCACAAGGCCCTCGGCCTGCGGGTTGGCCTCGTAGATTTCGGCAGCGGCCTGCGCCAGTGCAAATCCGGGCATGTAGAAGGGCACGGTGACTACCGTGTCGCCAAAAATCTCGGCCACCGCCGCCACGGCATCGGGCAGATCGGCCAGCGCCAACATCGCTGTGGCATGGGTGTGGTTGATAAACGCGTGCGGCAGATAGGCATGCAGCAGGATCTCGACCGATGGGTTGGGCGCGCCAGAGTCCAGCAGGTTGCTGCGCACCATGTTTACCATATCCGCATCGCCAAGATGGTCCAGATCGCGCAGAGCCAGCAACGGGTCCAGCCGCACGCCAGGCATGCCCGCCGCGTCGATAAATGCCAGATCATGGCCACTGCCCTTGACATGCAGCACCCGGATATCCCGGCCAAACAGGTCCTTGCGAACCACCTTGCACGAGGTGTTCCCGCCGCCATGCTGCACCAGCTGCGGGTCGCGACCGATCAGCCGCGACGCATAGGCCTGCAAGGCAAGCTGTTGATCCGCCGGGTTTTCCCCTGCCGCACGGGCATATCCTGCGGCGTCTTCCATGTTCCAGTTATTTGCGACCATCGACCTGTCCGTTTCCTGCAAATCACGTCTATACTAACCCCATAAAACATAGTTTTTGACAATTGTCAGTGCATAGTGTCAAATATATAAAACAGGAGTGGCAATGGCCTCTGTGACGCGCAGACGACCGGCAGGGCAGGTCAGCGGCGAAAACATCGTAATCGAGGCGGCGTGGATGTATTACCACGAAGGTCTGAACCAGACCGAAATTGCCACCAAGCTGGGCGTGTCCCGCGCCACGATAGTCAACTACCTGCAAGAAGCCAAGGAACGCGGGTTCATCCGGATCAGCCTGGCGCCCAAGGCCTTTACCAATCATCGGTTGGCGCAGGAATTGCGCGAGAAATTTGGGCTAGAGGCCGCGTATGTGCTGCCCGATGGCACCGGCAGCGAGGAAGACGCGTTTATGCGGGTGGCGCGCGGCGCGGCGGAATGGCTGCCAAGTCTGCTGCAACCGGGTGACCGGCTGGGGGTGGCCTGGGGGCGGACAGTTTTTGAGGTCGCCGAGGCGCTGGAACCGGCCGAAACCACAGATATCACCGTGTCGCAACTGGTGGGGTCAATGGCCACGCCCTATGGGTTCACAGCCGAGATATGCTCGGCCCATCTGGCGCTACGGTTGGGGGCGAAATGCATCAACCTGCACGCGCCTGCGGTTCTCAGCGATCCTGATCTGGCGGCACGGCTGCGGGCTGAGCCAATTATCCGCGATCAAATTGATGCGCTAAGCCATTGTAACAAAGCGATATTTGCTGCCGGGTCCTGCAGCCATGAAAGTCATGTGGTGGGCAGCGGCGTGGCGACCCATGCGGATCTGGACTGGTACGTGTCGCAAGGCGCCACCGGCGTTTTATGCGGGCGATTCATTGATGCGGCGGGGCGGTCGATCCCCGGCGAGCTGGATGACCGGATGATCGGGGTGGAGCTGGACAAGCTGTTGGGGCTGGATATGGGGCTACTGGTGTCGGTTGGCGCGGATAAGGTGAACCCGATGCTGGCGGCGATTGCCGGGGGTTATGTGACGCATATTGTCACAAATTATGGCACCGCGTCGGAATTGCTAAAGGCGTGAACTGAACGGTCCTGACGTCAGATGA
Organism: Paracoccaceae bacterium; assembly: GCA_047639325.1. Lineage (GTDB taxonomy): Bacteria > Pseudomonadota > Alphaproteobacteria > Rhodobacterales > Rhodobacteraceae > NVQY01. Next base: position 2,422 of record JBLINN010000377.1, read on the forward strand.
CAACCCGTTCCGGGAACAACCCGGCCAACCCTTCGGGCGAGGCGTCACACACACCGCGTTCGGTGATCAACCCGGTCACCAGCCGCGCCGGGGTCACGTCAAAGGCCGGGTTGCCTGCCGGCGAGCCATCCGGGCAGATCTGCACCTGCGCCACGCTGCCATCGTCCAGTTTGCCCCAGACGCGGGTGACTTCGTCGCCATCACGTTCCTCAATCGGAATTTCTGCCACGCCGTCCCGCACTGTCCAGTCGATGGTGGGCGACGGCAGGGCGACGTAAAACGGAACGTTGTTATCATGCGCCGCCAGCGCCTTGAGGTAGGTGCCGATCTTGTTGCACACGTCGCCATGCGCTGATGTACGGTCGGTGCCGACAATCACCATATCAACCAACCCATGCTGCATCAAATGGCCACCGGCATTGTCGACAATCAACTGATGTGACACATCATGGCTGACCATTTCCCATGCGGTCAGCTGCGCGCCTTGATTGCGCGGGCGGGTCTCATCAACCCAGATGTGGATCGGAATCGCGGCCTCGATTGCATGATACATCGGCGAGGTCGCAGTGCCCCAGTCGACCGTTGCCAACCAGCCAGCGTTACAATGCGTCAGGATGCGCACCGGGTCGCCGTCTTTCTTGGTGGCTGCGATTTTCTTGATGATTTCCAACCCGTTCAGGCCGATCTGTCGATTGCATTCCACATCCTCGTCGGCAATATCATGCGCCCGCTGCATCGCAGCAGCGGCGCGGTCGCTAACTGGCAGGAGAGCCAAAAGCGCACGCATATCGTTCAGCGCCCAGCGAAGATTGATCGCGGTGGGGCGGGTGGCGTGCAGCACCTCCCAGGTTTCATCCAAGGACTTGTCCGACGGGTCCAACGCCATCTGCACCGCGACGCCATAAGCGGCGGTTGCGCCGATCAGCGGCGCGCCGCGGACCCACATATCGCGGATCGCCACGGCGAAATCATCGCGGGTTGTCAGGTCAACCACCCGGAATTCATGCGGCAGCCAGCGCTGGTCGATGATTTGTACCGTGTTCCTGCTGGCGTCGAACCAGATGGACCGGAAATGTGTGCCATCAACCTTCATGTGCTGTCCTTTCGTTCGATCATTCGCGTCAGATCAAGTACTTGCTGCATGCCGACAAACTGATCCCGGTTCACCACCAATTGCCGCCCCAGGTCCAGCCCGCGCGCCTCGCAGGTGGCG
>JBLINN010000378.1:0-3609 GCA_047639325.1 Paracoccaceae bacterium
TGGTCGGATGAGAACACATCAGTGCGTTTTTCCTGCGCATGAATGTCATCGCGCCGGGTGAACAGCGTGGCGCCCAGTTGCGGCACATAGGTGATAGGCGCTTGCGCGCGCATCTGCGCCAAAGCCGGGTAGGGGTCGGCGGTGAAAGCGGCGAGGTCAATATCGGTGATGGGGGCGTTGGACATGACGCCACGCTACGGGGTTTTCGTTTCCTTTGAAAGAAAACGTCACGGAATTTTTTGAAAAATTCCGGCTTAACGGGTCAGTTCCCGCATGCCTTTGGCCAGACCGGCCAGGGTCATCGGCACCATATTGTTGTCAAACGCTTCGCGGATCATCCCGATGGAATGGGTATAGTCCCAGTATTTCTCTGGTACCGGGTTGATCCACAGATTTGACGCCCATTGATCGCGGGCGCGTTGCAGCCAGACCTGCCCGGATTCGGCGTTCCAATGTTCGTTGGCCCCGCCCGAATAGGCAATTTCATAAGGCGACATCGACGCATCGCCGACAAAGATGCATTTGTAATCCGGGCCATAGGTGCGCAGCACCTCGTGCATCGGGGTCTGCGCATCCCAACGACGACGGTTGTCGGACCACACGCCCTCATAAAGGCAGTTGTGGAAGTAGAAATATTCCAGATGTTTGAATTCGGTGCGCGCGGCGGAAAACAGTTCTTCAACCACTTTGATATGCGGATCCATCGACCCGCCCACATCCAGAAACAGCAGCACTTTGACGGCATTTCGCCGCTCGGGGCGGACCTTGACATCCAAATAGCCGTGCTCGGCAGTGGCGCGGATGGTGCCGTCCAGGTCCAGTTCGTCCACAGCGCCTTCGCGGGCCCAGCGGCGCAGGCGTTTCAAGGCGACCTTGATGTTGCGGGTGCCCAGTTCAACCGTGTCATCCAGGTTCTTGAATTCGCGCTTGTCCCAAACCTTGACCGCCCGACCATGGCGGCCCTCTTTCTGGCCGATGCGCACGCCTTCGGGATTATAGCCATAGGCACCGAAGGGTGAGGTGCCGGCGGTGCCGATCCATTTGCTGCCGCCCTGATGCCGCTTTTCCTGTTCTTTCAGGCGCTCGCGCAGGGTTTCCATCAACTTCTCAAACCCGCCCGCCGCTTCGATCTCGGCTTTTTCTTCGTCGGACAGGTGCTTTTCGGCCATCTTTTGCAGCCAGTCGGCGGGGATATCCACGGCCTCAAGCACCTGATCGAGACCGATGTTTTCCAACCCGTCAAAGCTGGCGGCAAAGGCGCGGTCGAATTTGTCGATGTTGCGTTCGTCTTTCACCATCGCGGACCGCGCGAGGTAATAGAACGCGTCAACGTCATAGGTCGCCAAACCAGCCTTCATACCCTCAAGAAAGGTGAGGAATTCGCGCATCGAGACCGGAATAGAGGCTTTGCGCAGGTTTTCAAAGAAGGGAAGGAACATCCGGTCAGACCGCCATGCGGTGGATCGCAATTGTGACAAGCAGGCCCACCATCGCAAACGCGATGCCATAACCGGCCGCATATTGCGCGATATCGGCGCCCGCGCCGCCGCGTTTGCGGGCGGTCATCCCACCCAGAACAGCGCCAATCAGCGCAGCCCCAAAAACGATCATTGTTTATCCGCCCGTTCTGCTTTGCGGGTTCAGGGCCGAGATTTCCTGCATCTTGGCCCGCACCGCCCAATCTGAACCAAAGCCGTATCTTGCCCACCCCAGACTGTCCAGTCTGACGGTGCGTGCCTGGTCGCTTTGGCCGGTCTGATCCAGCGCTTCAGCCTGCAACAGCATCAGCGTGGACAGCAGCGCGGCGTTTTCGGCGCGGGTGGCGACATCCAGCATCGGGCGAATTTGGCGCAGGGCAGAATTGCCGTCATTGGTGGCGATGGCATAGGCGGCGGTTTGCGTTGTGACATAAGCGCGGTGCAAGTCGGTGCCGGGGGTGTTGCCCAGATAATGCAGGGCGGTGGCGTAATATTGCTGTGCCAGTTCGGGGTCATGCACCTGGGTCAGAAGCCCCAGCATATAGTGGCTAAAGGCCCGGCGGTGATCCTGCCAGCCCTCTTGCTGCGCGGTACGTGCAGCAGTGGCGGCGGCATTGCGGCGGGTGGCCGGATCGGCGCCGGGGCCAAGGGCCGTCTGCACGGCATCGTTCCAGCTGCGCGGGGTGGCGGAAATGGTTTGGGCTGGCAACCCGTCGCCACGCGGGTTCAGGCGCGCCAGGATGGTTGGCAGATTGGCGGCGACTTGGCTTTTCGTCATGCCGCTGCGCAGTTCGGGCGCATAGGTGGCGCGCAGGATCAGCATGTCAAACCCGGTCAGGACAGTGTGTACATTATCGTCGTTAAAGACCGATTGCGGCAGGCGATAAAGGTCGTTCAGCGGGCCAAGCGCCTGTGCCAGTTCTTCGTGCAGACAATCGCGCACCTCTTGCGGGCTGGCATCATACGGCAGGAAGATACCCAGCCGGGTGCGGTTTCGCAGCAAGGACCAGTTGGTTTTTGGCTTGCGCCGATCCCGGCGGAATTCATTTAGGCTGGACACATTGGGCACCACAAAACATGCGGCCTGCGGCAGGGCGCGGCGGATATCGGCGCGGCTGACCGCCTGAATGGTCACATTGGCATCGCCCGAATCAACCTGTTGGATGTTGATCCCGGCCTCGCGTTGCAAGCGGTCGATCAGCCGGGTCAGGTCCGGGCCCAGGCTGGGCGGCGGGCTGCCGGTGACCTTGACGGTGATCGGGGTTTCAAACCGGGTGAACACCGGCAGGGCGCGCCCACTTTCCAGTTCGAAATGCAGCGCGATGAAATCGGCGGCGATATTGGCGTTGGATTGCATCGGCGCCACCGGGCGCGGCGCGGCAAACGCCTTCATCGGTGGCAGCGTCGAGTCAGCGATCTGCGCGCGGGTCGGCGTATCCTGCAGCGGGACCGTGGCACAGCCGCTGACAGTCAACGCCAGCACAAGGGCCAAGGGGCGGATCATGAACGCTGGTACTTGATAAAGGGGGTTTGTGTTCCGATGCGGTCATACAGCTGGCGCGCGACCTCGTTGAAATCCTGGGTCAGCCAGTAAACAATTGGGGTGCCATTGGCATCGGCGGCGGCGTAGACCTCCTCGATCAGCGCGCGGCCAACCCCTGTGCCCCGGGTTTCGGGGCGGGCATAAAGATCCTGCAGATAGCAGACGTTTTCAATTCTCCAGGCGTGGCGGTGAAACAGATAATGGGTCAGGCCAACCAGCCGCCCGTCCTGTTCCGCCACAAGGGCGCTGAAATCAGAAGGGTCGTCGCCCAGCAATCTGGCAAAGGTCGAGGCGTAAACCGGTTCGGGAACGGAGGTTTTGTAGAACCGCAAATAACCGGCCCACAATTCACCCCATTCGGGGCGGTCCTCGGCGCGCAGGGCGCGTATGGTATAAGCGGTGTTTTTTGACATGAATCCCCCGGCAATCCCACGGCAATCCCCCGGCAATCCCACGGTGGCAGACAGGGTTTATCTGCTCAAGCTCTAACATCTTCCGGTCGTTTTTATGATCAGATTCAGGCAAGACTGTGGCGAGCTTGTCAAAAAATCCCAATTTTCCGGGTTTTTTAAGGGTTGGGGTGGGCCG
>JBLINN010000379.1:0-3581 GCA_047639325.1 Paracoccaceae bacterium
GCATCAATGAGGCATCGCCGCCTTTTCCGTCCCCGCGCGGAACACGCGCCAGCGCCTGAACCAGATCACGCTCCAGCCTGTCGGTCGGGGATTGGCCAAAGATATGCAAGCCATCGCGGATCTGGGCTTCTTTTAATTCACACAGATAGGCATCAAGCTTAGCCAAATCAGTGTCTTCATCCTCCCCGGTCATGCCAACATCAAGGTTCAGCCCTGAGGTGGCGCTAAGTGACAGGATTTCACGGCGTAGATGTAGGATACGGCGCGGATCAATGCCTGCCGCTTCGTAATATTCGTCAACCAACGCTTCTAAATCGCGCAAGGGCCCATAGGTTTCCGCCCGCGTCAAAGGGGGCGTCAAATGATCCACGATCACCGCCTGGGCGCGGCGTTTAGCCTGTGTCCCTTCGCCGGGATCGTTCACGATGAAAGGGTAGATATGGGGCATTGGGCCCAAGGTCACCTCAGGCCAGCATGTGTCTGACAAGGCAAGCGCCTTGCCGGGCAGCCATTCGAGATTGCCGTGTTTTCCCAAATGTACCAACGCGTGCGCACCCCAGTGATGGCGTAGGTAGAAATAGAACGCCAAATAGTTGTGGGGCGGTATCAGATCGGGGGAATGATAGGTTTCCTCTGGGTTGATATTGTAACCGCGCGCGGGTTGCAGCCCAACTAAAACGTTACCAAATTGGTGCAGCGCAAGCTTGAAGCCAGCCGTGGTGTCTGCCTCCGGCGGGAGTTTTTCGGCCAAGAAAAAGGGATCATTTTCGGGTTGGCCCCAACGGTCCTCGACTTGGCTGCGCACGGATAGTGGCAAGGCACCATAGTGGGATTTATAGACATCTATTGGCAAGGTGACACCGCCGCGACGCTCAAACCGATCGGGTAGCCAATTCGTCGGCCCAGCCATCAGTTGCTGCATCAACGCGTCGCTATCTGGCGGTATAGGGCCTGTTTGATACCCGGCATCGCCCAAAAGCGATAGCACATGAACGGTTGCGGCGGGCGTATCAAGACCGACACCATTGGCTAATCGGCCGTCCTTATTAGGGTAATTCGCCAATATTAGAGCCGTTTTTCGATTTTGCGGAGCAGTTCGGCGGAGCCGTGCCCAATTGGCCGCAAGTTCAGCCACAAAACTGATCCGGTCCCCCCGTGCGCGGTATGTTGCGATCGGGCATTCGGTCGCTTCGTCAAAGAATGCTTCGCCCTTAAAACTGACTGCGCGCGACAAGATCCGGCCATCGACCTCTGGCAGGGCGACGTTCATCGCGATGTCGCGGGCCGACAGACCTGTTTTGCCGTCTTCCCACGCGGCTTCGGATGAGCTGGCCAGCACCACCTGAAAGATCGGGGCATCATTTGCTTGCGCCATTGTCAGCGGGTTGGAAGGGCCATGATCGCCGTGGGTGTTTCCAACAGCAAACGAGGTGGCGTTCAGGATCACCTCGGGTCGGGCCTGTTCAAAGAGATGTTGCAGCGTAGCCGTCGAAACAGGGTCTTTTAATGAGGCTACAAAGATTGGCAGCGGGTTTAGGCCCGCGCGCAACAACGCCTTGGTCAGCCGGTTGATCGGGTTCAGGCCGGCGCCCTGCACCAAGGCGCGGTAAAAGATCAGCGGTACTACCGGCGCGCCATCGGTCCAAGCCTGTTTTGCGGCTGAAAGATCCGCTACACCCGCACCAGGCCAATACACCCCGGCCCGCAGCAGCGGGCTGGCAGCGATCGGTTTATCGCCGCCATCCAGCATGGTTTTGGCATAGCGCAGGAAGTTGCCAGAATTCTCGGGTCCGCCTTCAACCAGATAGGCCCAAAGTGCGTCATAATCCTGCTCGGAAATGGTTGATAGGCCGCGCAATTCGCCATCTGGCTTGTCGTCGCCAGGAAGGGCAGCAAACGGGATGCCTGCGTCATGTAGGTGGGCTGCATACTGTTCCATGCCGTAGCGCCAATAGCCGGTACCACCCAGCACGCGCGCAATAACCATCCGGGATTTTGATGCACAAGTGTCAATATGAAGATCGACGGACATGGGATGCATCAGGTGCATTAGGCTGGCCAATCGCAGACCTGGCGGGTCTGCCATTTCAGCGCGCGCTTCAGACAGGGCCGCAAGCTCAGTATCGGCAGCTGAGATCACCACTAGATCAGATGGCGTCTGACCCAGATCAACCGGCTCTTTTCCATCATCAATGCTGCCGGGGGTCGCTGCGAGAAGATGCATTTGGGAGCCTTGGCTGTAGGGTCGCGAACTGGTGAGTATTCAGACTAGGTAATAGGACGGTCAGAGCTGCTTTTGCATAAAGACAGAATGCCGAGCCTCGACATAGTTTCCAAACGGGCCGCAGATGGCAAAGCCCTGACGCGCGTACAGACGATGCGCTGCATAAAGCGTGTCACCCGTTTCAAGGTTAAGCTGCGATACCCCAATGACGCCAGCCTCAACCTCAACCCGATCAAGCAATTGTGCACCGACGGCTTTGCCACGCGCGGCAGGGTCGACAAACATCGATTTGATTTCGCAATACCCGTCAAACTGGGCCAGAGCGATACAGCCCAGATATTCATCCTGCTGCTGGGCCACAAAGAAACCGATATGAGGTGCACAAAGCGCGTTAACTGAGAGGTAGTGATTCGCCTCTGCTGGGTAGAGGCTTGCCATCAGGGAGTGGCTTGCTTGCAGCAACGCAGTGGCCCGAGGATCGCGCGGATCCGCGGGCTGGATCGAAGTCATGTTCATGCGCGCAAAGCGGCCGTAATCGCCGCCTGATCCAGACCAGATTGCCCGATCACGACCAGTCGCGTGCCGCGCGGTTCGTCTGGGCCAAAAGGCCGGTCGAAATATGTGTCAATCCGGGGCCCAACGGCCTGCACGGTTAGACGCATGGGTTTGCCAGTAACGGCGGCAAATCCTTTGAGCCGCAAAATATTATGGTGGCGGATTACATCGGCGATCTGCTCGGCAAATGCCTTTGGGTCGGCAATCTCATCGCGGTCAACGATGAAGCTTTGAAACGCATCATGGTCATGATCGTGGTGAACATGAACGGTGTCATGATCATCATGGTCGTCGTCCGCATGATCGTCCTCATCGTGGTGGTGATGGTGATGCACCTCGTGACGTGCGTCCATGTCACCCTCGGCCCCTTTGCCCTGACCAAGCAGAACATCAATTGGCAACACACCCATGCTGGTGCGCACCACCTGAACGCCGATCCGCGCCTCCGACTTTAGGCGGTCACTGAGGGCTATGGCGTCGGCATCACTCAATAGGTCAGATTTGTTGACTACAACCATGTCTGCACAGGCCATTTGGTCGTCAAAAAGCTCAGACAGCGGGGTGTCGTGATCGAGGTTCTCATCCAGTTTGCGCTGGGCATCTACCGCGGCCACATTATGGGCGAACTGCCCGTCAAATACAGCCTTGGCGTCAACCACCGTAACAACACCGTCGACAGTAACTTTGGTGGAGATACCGGGCCAGTTGAAGGCGCGGATCAGCGGTTGCGGCAAGGCCAGACCCGAAGTTTCAATCACGATATGGTCGGGCGCATCTTCGCGGGCCAACAGCTTTTCCATCG
>JBLINN010000380.1:0-3574 GCA_047639325.1 Paracoccaceae bacterium
AGACCGATCCCGCCATTCAGGATGTCATTGCCCTGGCCGCCGTCCAGCGTGTCACTGCCCCTGTTGCCAAAAAGCTGGTCATCGCCATTGCCGCCGAACAGGGAATCCTTGCCTGCCTTGCCGGTCAGGCTGTCATTGCCCTGATCCGAGAACAGTTCGTTATTGGCGCCATTGCCGATCAGAATGGCATCAATCTCGCCGATCATTCCGTAATCTTCGACATTTGTGATCATGCTTTTGTTGACTGTACTGCCAACCGCGCGATGCACGCCGGTGTTCATGTTGTACTTGAGCTGGATTTCACCCGGTGCCAGATCGGTGAAGAACGCAAACACATAGTCATGCCCGGTGCCGCCATCGATGGTTTTCACCCCGTCAAACGAGATTTCGATAAAATCATTTTGGCTGCCGGCCAGAATCCCGGTGTCCCCGGCGCCCGCAATGATGAAATCCGAGCCATCGCCCGAATCGACCAGATCGTTGCCTGTGCCGGTGTCGATGAAATCGCCGCCCGACCCGCCATAGATCCGGTCATCCCCTGCGCCGCCAATCAGGCTGTCGGCACCGCCGCCGCCATAAAGCACATCATTGCCGCGCCCCCCATCAAGCTGGTCGAAATCGTTGCCGCCATAAAGCCGGTCACGCCCGAGGTTGCCCACCAAAGTGTCCATGCCCGCCGAGCCGTGAAAAACATCATTGCCACCGCCGCCGGTCAGCACATCATCGCCAGCCCCTGTGGTGATGACATCCTTGCCGCCAACTTTGTCGGCAAATGTGAAATGCTGGAGTCCGCTAAAGCTGGTATCGGACGGGCCGTCTACGTCGAACACCCCGCCATAGCCGCCCAGGAAATCACCCGTCAGGCCGGTCATGGTGGTGCCGCCGGGGCCAGAGGCAAGCGTAAAGATCAAACGATCATCGCCCGTCCCACCAACAACAGCGGTCGCATCGGGAGCGGTTACAAAAATGTCGGTCATGCCATGGTTCCTTTGTGTAAGGGTCAGTGCTTTTCAGCGACTTATCTTACCAAAAAGACCCGGATGCCACGTTGAGGAAGATCAAATTCTTCCATTGGAATATGTTGTAATCTGGGGGGGACCGGCGGTTAACGCAGGATCGGTGGCGAGTCGGGGTCGCTGCCCGGCGCGGTGCGGGCATGGGTTGGCGCCGCTGTTGCCTGAGGCAGGTCAAAGCGCAGACCGGTGGCGGCCAGCCGGGCCACGACCGGGTCATCCGCAGCGAAAAAGCCGACATCCATCATTCCCGCTTCGATTCCGGTAAAGGTCAGCGCCTCGCCCGCCGCCTTGGCCAGCGCGCTTTGGGCGCGGTCCACTGCCCCGACAAAGCCCAGCAGGTGCCCCCGGCTGCCGCCCTCATAGACCACGCCCACCAGATAGGCCTCGGTCGCCAGACCGGCGGCGGTGGCCAGTTTGGTATCAAGCGCGGTTATCAGCGCCTCGGGCAGGCCGGTGGGGGCGGTGAATTCGCTGATCCGTGCCTCGATCTGATCCGGGGCCTGTCCCAGAGTCTGGTGCAGCCAGGCAACCGCATCGGCGGGGATCAGGATAGAGGACGGGGCGACCTCGAGGTTCAAACCGATGCCGATGGCAGGATCATCTGGTTGATTGGACAGCATCTGCGCCAGCACCCGCCCCGACAGGGCCGCATAGGGCGCGGGTTGGCCAGTGAATTGCGCCAGGCGTTCTTCGCGGTCAAACGCCAGCACAAACGGGCCATCGGCGACATTGAACAGCGCAGGCGAGATATTGTCGCCCGCCGCCTCTTGGCTGAGCAGCACGAATAATTCGCCATCCGCCAGCCGTTCATAAAACCGCAGCCGGGCGGTATCGTCATCCGGGGCGGCCTGCATCGTGGCATGGGCGGTATCCAGCGGTGTGATCTCAGTCATTCAGAACCTCGCGCACCCGCGCACGCAACACCGGCAACAGATCGGTGGTGAACCACGGGTTTTTCTTTAGCCACCCGGTATTGCGCCAGGACGGATGTGGCAAGGCAAAGCGGTGCGGCGCGTGGTCTTGCCAGGCGGCAACGGTCTGGGTGACCGGCGTCTTGGCGCCCAGATGCCAGCGATGCGCATGGGCACCAACCAGGATTGTCAGGCGCACGTCGCCCAGATGCGCCATCACCGAATCCAGCCAGGTTTGCGCACAGATCGGCGGCGGCGGCAGGTCAGCCTTGCGCGCGTCATAGCCGGGAAAACAGAACGCCATTGGCACCACGGCTACGCGGGATTGGTCATAAAACGTCGTGGGGTCCATCCCCAGCCAGTCACGCAGCCGGTCGCCAGAGGGGTCGGTAAAGGGCCGCCCCGAGGCATGCACCCGCGCGCCTGGCGCCTGCCCCGCAATCAGGATACGCGCGCCGGGTTGGAACCAGACCACCGGGCGCGGTTGATGCGCGGTGGCGGTGGCCGCAAAGCGCCCGGCGCAGAGGCGACAGGCGCGGATCTGGGTAACGGTTGTTTCAAAATCCCCGATCATGGCGTCCTTTTGGGCGTATTACCCCGATATTGTCGTCAGTCCATCGCGCGCGCCCCCTGCCACAGCCCCGGCAAAAACCCGCAGACGGTCGGTTTTTGTTTCACCGGTAGAAACAGTCAGTCTAACGCCGAGGGGCTGAAATTAGCCGTTGTCCGGTGTATTTACACAAGAAATCGATGTCTGCCCGCCGTTTGATGCGCATTGCCGTTGGATATTTGTTTCACAATTCGACATAATGTAGCCAAATTCGGCTTGTAAGCCGTTAACACGCCTATGCTAAACAGGGGCAGACCAGCACAAGATAATGAAACGATCAAACCCAAAATCAACCCAAAGCCGCACGGGCAGTCCCAGTATACGCGATGCTTGAATTTGAAAATGTCAGCAAGTCCTTTTGGACGGGATCCCAGCGTAAGGTGATCCTGGACAAAGTGTCGTTCCGGGTCGAGCTTGGCAATTCGCTGGGCGTTCTGGCCCCCAACGGCACCGGCAAGACGACGCTGATCAACATGATGGCGGGGCTGGAAAAACCTGACGAGGGCGAAATCCGGCGCAGCTGTAACATCTCGTTCCCGCTGGGGTTTATGGGTGGTGTGGTCAGCAAAGTCTCGGCGATGGAGAATGCGCGCTATATCGCCAAGATTTACGGGCTGGATCCCGACTATGTCGAAGCCTATTGTCGCTGGTTGTGCAATCTGGGGGAATATTTCGACCAGCCTTTGGGCACCTATTCGTCGGGGATGCGGGCGCGGTTTTCCTTTGCGCTGATGCTGGCGCTGGATTTCGACATATATCTGATCGACGAAGGCATGCCGGGCACCACGGATGTGGAGTTCAACCAGAAGGCTGGGGCGATTCTGCAGGAACGATTGAAGACCACGACGATTGTCATTGTCTCGCATCAGGCCGCGACGCTGGAGAAATTCGCGCGCTCGGCGGCGGTGCTTGTGGACGGGCAATTGCACATGTTTGACACCTTGGAAGAAGCGAAACAGCTCTATGACTACGAAACCCAAGGCTAAAAAATTCCGCATTCGGCGCGCAACGCCGATTGCCGACAGCGGCACAGCTGT
>JBLINN010000381.1:0-3568 GCA_047639325.1 Paracoccaceae bacterium
TGGCGGCGATCAAATCTTTCAGATCATCCTCTAACTGGCCAATATAGTCGACATCACCGCGCCGCCCCGGTGATCTGCCATGGCCGCGCAAACTGGGCACCAGCACCCGCGCATGTCCTTGAAGAGCAGACGCCAAGCCTTTGAATTGGCGCCCATTCCACCCAGACCCGTGGATCATCACAACCAGCGGTCCGATATCGTTGGGATAGTCCCAGACCGTCATGTCAAAGCCATCGCGCATCGCCAGTTTGCGCGGCTCGGGCATTGCAATTTCAGCCCCTTGCACAGCCGAAAAATCCAACCCACCCGTTCCGTTGGCCATCGCACTAGGCCGGTCAGAGATAATCAACCCCAGCACAATCACTGCGAAAACAACACCGGTCGCCACCAGACTCTGCAGGGCCCACGCCATCATTACGCGACCCCGCAATCCCGGATCAATTTCCAGCGGATCGCATCCAACAAGGCCTCAAACGACGCATCCACGATGTTGGCACTCACCCCTACAGTGGACCATTGCTGCCCCTGCCCATCTTCATTGTCGATGATCACCCGCGTCACCGCCTCGGTGCCGCCCTGGGTGATCCGCACTTTGAAATCCACCAGCCGCATGTCATCCAGAATAACCGAATACTGCCCCAGATCCTTGGATAACGCCTTGGCCAGCGCATTCACCGGCCCCCGATCGCTGCCAGTCTCATCCAGCGATTCACTGACCGACAGCGTCTTGACCCCGTCGACCTTCACAACCACCACCGCCTCGGAAAGCGACACCATCTTGTTATACTTGTTCTTGCGCCGCTCTACCGTGACCTTATAGCGCTTAACCTCAAAAAATTCAGGCAGTTGCCCCAATTCATCCCGCGCCAGAATTTCGAAACTGGCCTGCGCGGTGTCATAGGAATACCCCTGATCCTCGCGCGCCTTGATCCGTTCCAGAATACGCCCCAATGCGGGATCCGCTTTTGCCACCTGCAACCCGGCCTCGGCCAGACGACGGCGCAGGTTCGACTGCCCCGCCTGGTTCGACATCGGAATGATGCGCGCGTTACCCACCACCGGTGGCTCGATATGCTCATAGGTAGACGGATCTTTCAGGATCGCGCTGGCATGTAATCCTGCCTTATGGGCAAAGGCCGAGGCCCCCACATACGGCGCCTGTTTCATTGGCACCCGGTTCAGAATGTCATCCAACATCCGCGCAATCCGCGTTAACCCCTGCAAGGCCTCGCCGCTCACCCCAGTCTCAAACCGACTGGCATAAGGCTCTTTCAACAACAGCGTCGGGATCAACGAGGTCAGATTGGCATTGCCACACCGTTCGCCCAGCCCGTTCAGCGTGCCCTGAACCTGACGCACCCCGGCATCAATCGCAGCCAAAGACCCGGCCACAGCGTTTTCAGTGTCGTTATGGGTGTGAATGCCCAAGCGATCCCCCGGCAATCCGGCGGCAATCACCTCAGAAACAATCCGCCCAATTTCCTCGGGCAATGTCCCGCCATTGGTATCACACAACACAACCCAGCGCGCGCCTGCGTCCAGCGCCACCCGGCAGGCCTCCAGCGCATAGGCGCGATTGGCCTTGTAGCCATCAAAGAAATGCTCGGCATCAAACAGCGCCTCGCGCCCCTGCGTCGCGATATGCGCGATCGACGCCCGGATATTCTCGGTATTCTCCGCCAAAGAAATCCCAAGCGCCGTTGTCACATGATACTCATGCGTTTTGCCCACCAAACACACCGCACCGGTCCCGGCATTCATCACCGCCGCCAACACATCGTCATTCTCGGTAGACCGCCCCGCCCGCTTGGTCATCCCAAACGCCGTCATCTGCGCCCGCGTCTCCGGCGCCGACTCAAAAAATGCCGAATCCGTCGGGTTGGCCCCTGGCCAACCACCTTCAATGTAATCCACCCCCAAAGCATCCAGCGCCTGCGCAATCTGAACCTTATCCGCCGTGGAAAACTGCACGCCCTGCGTCTGCTGCCCGTCGCGCAACGTGGTGTCATACAAATACAACCGCTCGCTCACGCCACTGCCCCCCAACTTTTTCTGACCTCAAATATCCTCGGGGGGGGATCGCCTGCGATCGGGGGGCAGACAGCCCCCCCCGACGCGCCAAGCAAGGCGCAACAGATCATTTCAGCGCCTCCAGTTTATCGGCATCCAAGCGGCTGTTTTCATCCAAATCCGCCTGCGGCCCCTCTGCGGTTGCCCGCACCGCCACACCCATCTCTTTCAACGCCTCTCGAATAACGTCCGCACCCTGGTAGTCCTTGAAATCACGCAGATTCTGCCATTTTTGCAGAACCGCGTTCAGCATTTCCTGCGCCGCGCTCCCGTCGCCACCTGTCATCGACACAGACCCTGATCCAACGGTTTCCTTGCGAAACCAGTCTACATCCTCGGCGTCCGGAAACCCCAGCAACCGCATGGCCGCCTTCAACGGCTTGGCGCCCATTTTGTCCATCTCAGTTAACGCGAGATGGGTATTCAAATCATTCGCCAATGCCGCTGTAACCGCCGCCGAAACGGTGGGCGACGCCTGCACACCATCCGTCTTGCGAAACCACCGCGCCAGCCGCTTTTTCGCCTCTGTCGCCTTCTCTGCTGTCCAGTCCATCGGCTTGCGGTAATGCGTGCTTAAAAACACAAACCGGATCACCTCGCCCGGAACGCCCTGTTCCAGCAAATCATGCACGGTAAAGAAATTGCCCAAAGATTTGGACATCTTCTTGCCCTCGACCTGCAACATCTCGTTATGCAGCCAGACATTGGCAAACCCGGAGCCGGGATGCGCGCAGCAGCTTTGTGCCAGTTCATTCTCGTGATGCGGGAACATCAAATCATTGCCGCCGCCGTGAATGTCAAAGCTGTCACCCAGCAACTCATACGACATCGCCGAGCATTCGATATGCCACCCCGGTCGCCCCCGCCCCCAAGGGGATTCCCACCCCGGCAGATCATCACTCGATGGCTTCCACATCACAAAATCCATCGGGTTGCGCTTGTACGGCGCCACCTCGACCCGCGCGCCGGCAATCATATCGTCCACCGACCGGCCAGACAGCGCGCCATATTCACCATAGCTTTCGACCGCGAACAACACATGCCCCTGGGCCTCATAGGCATGCCCCTTGGCGATCAAATCGCTGATCATTGCCACCATCTGCGGAATATACTGCGTGGCGCGCGGCATCGCGTTGGGTTCAAGCGCCCCAAGCGCGGCCATATCGTCCAGAAACCATTGGGTGGTCTCATCCGTGATCTCAGAAATCGAGCGACCATCAGCGGCGGCGCGGGCGTTGATCTTGTCATCCACATCGGTGAAATTACGCACATAAGTGACGTGATCCGCGCCGTAGACATGGCTCAGCAGCCTGTAAAGCACGTCAAACACCACCACCGGGCGCGCATTGCCCAGATGGGCGCGGTCATAGACCGTGGGGCCACAGACATACATCTGCACATTGTCCGGGTCGATCGGGGTAAACACCTCTTTCTTGCGGGTGCGGGTGTTGAGCAATTTGATCGAGGTCATGATCAGGTCCTAACGCAAAAGATTTGC
>JBLINN010000382.1:0-3541 GCA_047639325.1 Paracoccaceae bacterium
ATCCGCGCCTCAGGCCACAATCATCAACTCTGTCGCCTCAACATGTAGTCTTGCCGGAACAAAGGGGATAAGCCTTTTACGCCCAAATATGCAGCTTCGGGCCAGTTAGGCCGACCAACGGTATTCGGCCAGTTCTGCCGACCCTTCGACCATCCAGGCCGGTCCTCGTCTGGATCGGTCACGATTGCCGCTACCTTTGATCTTGTCATTGGCCAATTCACGCTGAACGTGATGCATATAATCATGTGCCATGATTGACGCGATACGCGGACTGGATTTACTGCGTCAGGCTGCATCGTACCGGCCGCTAACTGGCCAGCATTTCAGCGGTTTTGGTCCGCCCGAAAAAACGGCCGCGCTTGCGCTGCAATTCAATTGCATATTCCGCCAGTTCATAGCCTGACGACGCGTCGGCCACATCCGCGCGGCTGGCCGGGTAAAGGCCATAAAATGTATGAAAGAACTGTTCGACATCCAGAAACGATTTTCGCTGCATTTCGGTCTGCAGGCTTCCCGGCCCGCCCGGAACCAAGTATATAAGGCGCGCTGCTGGCGGGCATGTAGCTGCGTAGCGACGGTTTAAGGACGGCAATTTCGCGACACCAACTGACCGCACTACGCTCTGACAGGCGCGGCAGGGCCGCGATCCCGCGACCGAGGCGTGTTTCTTGGCCAAAGCATCCGTCGCAGATTTGGTAGCACCGTTGATTTTCCCGTTCACCGCGACACCGGAAATGCCCATTGCTGTCAGTTCTTTCTGAACACAGTTTATATTGGTTTTGTCAGCGGCTGCTGGGTCCGGGAAAACAAACTGGAAAAGTGAAATTAAAAATGCGCAAATAGGCTTTGGCTATAAATTCATGAAATTGTCCCTTTTCCCAATAACGCATTTCGCACGCGCAATTATTATCACCCATAGGGCTAATAAAGGCCGCCATTTATCGGTGCGGCTTTGGGGTTACAGGGCTCCGCGCACCGCCTCGGCCGCCCGCTTTTCCAGGTCGCAATAACCAGCCAGAACCGGCTGGATCGCCTGAATCTGCGGTAATCTCTGCGCAAAATCCGCCTTGGACATGGCGGCAACGGCCCGCTGGATATCTGCGGCTGATTGGCATTGGATAATGCCGGTTGGATCAATGAACCTGTCCAGATTGGGACAGCCCCAATAGATTGGCACGGTGTTGCACAGCACCGCATCCACCAACTTTTCCGAAAAGTAATTCGTCTCGCGCACGTTTTCGATCACCACCGAATAGCGATAAGGTGCCAAGCCGTCCGCCTTGCTGTCAAAGGCGGTATAGCCGCGGCCCATCACCTGAATATCCGCGCCGGTGTTGCGCGCCCAATCAACCACACGGTGGCGCAGCTTGTGCCCGGAGGAATTGCGTTTCGCCGAGGCGATCAGCGAACACATCCCGGTCTTGTTCAATGGCAGATCGCGCCATTCCGGCACCCATGTTGTGCCCAGCGGAAAGAACACCCCGTTGGGGATGCGCGACAACAGGGTTTCGTTGAAGGTCAGCACCCGAAAGAACCGCCCGTAGGTCAGGCGTAGCAGGGCCAGATGCTTGGCGTGGATCACCGAAGGCTCGCCCAGGATCAGCGATATCTGCGCCTGTGTGCCCCGACCTCGCTGAAAATGGGTGTCGGTGCGGGGAAAGACGATCAGGTGGTCATTACCGCGCAAATCGCCCACTGACGCGCCCACCAACCGGTCCGGGCAGCCCAGCGGCCAGATCAGGTCGCTGACCGGCGATTTCGCCAGCGCGGGGTCAAGGCGCTGCCCATAAGGCAGGACCGCAATTGCCGGATCAGACATCGCGCCCATCCCTTCGCGCTTAGGTCGGGCGCGCGGGCAGGTCAACCTGCCCCCGCATCAGCACAAACCCTTTGCCCGCAACCTTGACGCCAGTGATGGCGTCGCGCGGGCCAACGCGGCTGACATCGGCCTGCCCGGGACGGCCCAGCCAATGGCCCTGTTCGGCGACAAACCTGTCTTTGTCCATCAACCCATGATGCCACAGATAGGCCGCCATCGCCCCGGTGGCAGACCCGGTAAACGGGTCTTCGGGCGGGTTGGGCGGCGGCAGCAACAGGCGGGAAAACGTATCGCCGCCTGCGGTTGCGCCTTTCACCGTCACCAGAAACGGTTCTGCCATGTCGGTGCCGGAAAACCCTTGTGATGCGGCCATTGCTTGCAACGCCTCGACATTCAGCCGCGCCGCCTTTAGCGCATCATGATCGCGCAGCACCGTCACGCAAAACGGCAGCCCGGTGGACACCATCTGCGGCGGCGCAATGATCTGATCGGCGTCCAGCCCGATGGCGCTGGCCACCAAATCCCGGTCCACCATCGCACCGAACACCGGCGCGACCTGGGTCATCTCTATCGTGCCGCCCTCAAGCAGAACTGGCACCAAACCGGCCCCGGTTTCCAGCACCAATCTGTCCCCACTGACCAATCCACGAGACCGCATCGCAGCCACCGTGGCAATCGTCGGATGCCCGGCAAACGGGATTTCGCGGCTGGCCAGAAAATACCGCACCTTTATGTCCGCCACCTTTGACGGGCCAGTAAAGGTGCATTCCACCAATGACGTCTCGCGGACAAAATCCATGCAGGTCTGGTCGTCCAGGTCCTCGCCGCCGTGCACCACAGCACAGCCGTTGCCGCTAAACGCGCGGTCTGTAAAAGCGTCTACCCAATCAAAGTCGTACAGGCTCAATGCACCGCGACCGGCGAGTAATCGTTTTGCCGCGCCAGCGCAAAGGCCATACGCCGGTCTGCCACCAGCGCCAGCTGCTGGCCATCGGCGTCATGCACCGCATAGATCTGTTGCAAATCTCCGGCTTCGGCCTCGTCCCGCACTTCCTTTGGCAGGTCAGCCACGTTGACGGCCTTGACGTAGACAATCGGGCTATTTTCGTCGTTAAAATCATGTGGCGTGTTCATCGCTTACCCTTTCTTAATGTTGATCGTCTGCACCACGGTTTCCGGCGCTGCGCGGGTTAGATCCACATGCAGCAATCCGTTTTCCATAATGGCCTCGCCCACCTCGACCCCGTCAGCCAATACAAACATCCGCTGAAATTGCCGCGCTGCGATGCCGCGATGCAAAAATACGCGCCCTTCGCTGTCGTCGCTTTGACGTCCCCGGATCACCAACTGGCGGTCCTCGACGGTGATCGCCAGATTCTCTTCGCCAAACCCGGCCACGGCCAAGGTAATGCGATAGGACGAATCCGAGGTTTGTTCGATGTTATACGGCGGATAGCCTTCGTTGCCAGACTTGGCCGAGCGTTCCAGAAGACGTTCTAATTGCTCAAACCCCAGCATATGCGGGTATGCGCCCAAAGTAAGTTTTGACACGATATCGTCCTTTTACACGAAAGCGACGGTGCATACGGCCCCGTTCTGGCAACCGTACAAAACGAATATGGGAAGAAAATGGTGGATTAACAAGTGCTAGGCATAATTGCCTTCTGCGCGTATCCTGCGGCGACCCAATTTTGATCAAGGCCGAGTCGCTTCCATGAATGC
>JBLINN010000383.1:0-3537 GCA_047639325.1 Paracoccaceae bacterium
ATATGCGGGTGTGTTACTATAGACTCAGATGCGCCGCGATCTGGCGGTGATGTGGCGCATTGCGGTGTTCGAACAGGTAGATGCCCTGCCAGGTGCCCAGAACCGCGCGGCCCTGCACCACCGTGATCGACAGGCTGACCGGCAACAGCGCGGCTTTGATATGCGCAGGCATATCGTCAGGGCCTTCCTGAGTGTGGCGCAGATAGGACAGGGACGGGTCGCTGCCGGGCGGCACAAGGCGGTGGAAAACCGCCTGTAGGTCGCCCTGAACCTGCGGGTCAGCGTTTTCCTGAATCAGCAGCGAACAGGAGGTATGGCACACAAACAGCGTTAGCAGCCCGTCATGGGCACCGCCCGAGCGCAGCCAGCCGGTGACGTCCCGGGTGAATTCATAAAGGCCGGGCCCGGTGGTCTGGACTTTGAATTCGGTATTCATCGGCGGTGCCTGCATCAACGAGGGGCTTAGAAATCCAGCATTTTATAGTCAGAACAATAGTTCTGCGCCGAAGCGGCGATCAGGTTTTCGCCCACCCGTGTGACCGACAGGGTGTAGCCGGGGGTCAGATCAGCGCCCTGTGGTTCGGTCAGGGAAAACAGTACGGCGCGGTTCCATTTGCGGGTTATCGCCGGGGCCGGACCACGGACCAGATAAATCCGCTGGGTGGCCGAGGCCCCGATGGCACGTCGGGCATAATCCCCGGCGGCACACCAGAATTCCGGCCCGCCAGAGCCGGACCTGCCAACAACTTCGAACACCCCGTCCGAGACCGGGTTTACAAAGTGGCGGTTGTCAGCTTGCCAGGCCAGGGCCATCCCCGGCGTCGCCGCCAACAGGGCTGCAGCCGCCAGATGTGTCAACTTGGTCATGATATCATCCTTTCATTCTGGGTATTTGGACGTCCAATCCGATGCGATCACCACCCCCGAGGGAAAAACGGATCAAACCGGTCGTGCCCCAGACAATATTGATAGGCCAGCGCCGAAGTCATGTTGTCGCCGACTTTTTTGACCGACAGGGACAGCCCCGGTGTGGTGTCGGCGTCCGGTGGTGGCGTCAGGGAAAACTGCACCGACCGGCGCCCTTGCCGAGTGGCACTGGGGCCGATGCCGCGCCAGATATAAATCCGCTGCGCCGCCGGCGTTCCCATGACCTGACGCGCGAAATCGCCAGCGCCGCACCAGTAATCCACCGCGCCGGACCCGACGTCGTTCAGCACTTCGAACACGGTGTCCGACACCGGGTACACTTCGTGCCGGTTGATCCCCCGCCAGGCATTGGCCCATCCGGGCGTCAGTGCCAGCAGCGCTGTCAGGCAAATCCGTGTCAGCCCTGTCATGTTAGATCCTCCCGGGTTTCTACCGCGTGGGTTGGCGTGTTAGGCCATGATAAGGCGCGAAATGCCGCCCGGCTAGGCCGGATCAGAACCGCGAGGGCGGCATGGAGCAATAGTGGTTGGCCTGCTGCACCGTCATGTTGTCGCCGACTTTCAGGGCATTCAGGCTGAGCGACGGTTCGATGGGCGTGATCCCCGCGGCGGATGGGTCTAGCGTGAACTGCACCGCCGAGCGCCGGTTGGTTGTCACGCTTTGGCCGCGCCCCCGGGCGATATAGATGGTGGTTTTCCACCCGGCCCCCAGAACCTGGCGCGCATAATCAGCAGCGCCGCACCAAAATATCGGGCCGGTGCCGGAACTGCGCGGCACCACTTCGAACACCACATCGTTCACCGGGGCGACCCGAACGCCGAACTTGCCGTTAAAGGCATCGGCAGGGCGTGGGGATAGGGTGGCCAGCAGCGCCAGCATTGCAGCGGCGGCAAACTGTCCTTTGGTCTTTGTCATGGTGTTACCCTTCCTGCGCCGAAAAAGCGGCGCGTGTCAGTCATCTGGAAAAAACTTCATAAAATGCCGGGACAGAATATGGCACTGCCCGGATGGTGCAAAGGTTTTCTGCGACACGTTCTTGTTATCCGGCCTGCGCCAGATCGCCGCCCCGTTGGGGTCTAGTTGCAGCCGCGCCATCTGAGGCTCTCGTAATTCCAGCACTGGCCCAACTCGGTCATCCTGTCATAACGCGCGCCAAACCCGGTGGTGACCGAGTTTTTGTCGCAGGACAAGCTGGCCAGTTGGGCAGCATCCGCATTTTTTCAATTCCCGGGTTTGGGTAAAACCACCCCCAATAATACACCCAGTATAAGCCAAGGGCCCTCCGATGGGAGAGCCCTTGGCAAATAAATTCAGGTGTCGGTTACGACGCGGGGTTACTGATCCAGGAAACTGCGCAGTTTGCGTGACCGGCTGGGATGTTTCAGTTTGCGCAACGCTTTGGCCTCGATCTGGCGGATACGTTCGCGGGTCACGCTGAATTGCTGGCCGACCTCTTCCAACGTGTGGTCGGTGTTCATGCCGATACCAAACCGCATCCGCAGCACCCGTTCTTCGCGGGGTGTCAGGCTGGCCAGAACCCGGGTTGTGGTTTCCTTCAGGTTTTCCTGAATGGCGGAATCCAGCGGCAACACGGCGTTCTTGTCTTCGATGAAATCGCCCAGCTGGCTGTCTTCTTCGTCGCCAATCGGGGTTTCGAGGCTGATCGGTTCCTTGGCGATTTTCATCACCTTGCGAACCTTTTCCAGCGGCATTTGCAGCTTTCCCGCCAATTCTTCCGGCGTCGGTTCGCGGCCGATTTCGTGCAGCATCTGGCGGCCGGTACGCACCAGCTTGTTGATCGTCTCGATCATATGCACCGGGATACGAATGGTGCGGGCCTGATCGGCGATCGAGCGGGTGATCGCCTGACGGATCCACCAAGTGGCGTAGGTGGAGAATTTATAGCCGCGACGGTATTCGAATTTATCGACGGCCTTCATCAGGCCGATGTTACCTTCCTGAATAAGATCAAGGAATTGCAGCCCACGGTTGGTGTATTTCTTGGCAATCGAAATCACCAGACGCAGGTTTGCCTCGACCATTTCTCTCTTGGCCTGACGCGCCTCTTTTTCGCCCTTCTGGACCTGCTGCACGATGCGGCGGAATTCTCGGATATCCAGGCCCACATACTGACCGATCTGGGCCATGTCTGCGCGCAGTTCTTCGACCTTAGGGGTCGAGCGTTCGATGAACATCTGCCAGCCGCGACCGGATTTTTCGCCCATATCGGACAGCCAGTTTGGGTCCAGCTCGCGCCCGCGATAGGCCTCGATGAATTCGCGGCGGTTGATGCGCGCCTGATCGGCGAGCTTTACCATCGAGCCATCCAGCGCCATCACCCGGCGGTTAATGCCGTAAAGCTGGTCAATCAGCGCATCAATCCGGTTGTTGTGCAGGTGCAACTCGTTCACCAGCAGCACGATTTCGGACCGCAGCGCCTGATAGGTGGCTTCGGCCTTCTTGGAAAACGAGCCGTCCTCGTTGAGGGTGGCCGAAATCCGGCTGTCCTGCATTTCGGACAATTGGGCGTAGTCGTTGGAAATCCGCTCTAGCGTGGTCAGCACCTGATCTTTCAGGGCTGCCTCCATCGCGGCCAGCGACATGTTGGCC
>JBLINN010000384.1:0-3535 GCA_047639325.1 Paracoccaceae bacterium
CGCCACGCTGAACGGGCGGGCGATATCAGTGTCTGGCATGACACGCCTGGATGACGCGATGTTGTTCATCAACGAAGGTGAAAAGATTTATGCCGAAAACCCTGGGGTTTTTGATCGGCTGTGTCAGGCGGGTAAGCTGCGGCGACTGTCCTATGATTGCCAACCGCACGCGCTGGTGGCGTCGGGCAAGGTGGATGCGGTGGTGGATTGTGACCTGAAACCCTATGATTATCTGCCGCTGGTGCCGCTGGTCGAGGCGGCGGGCGGGGTGATCACCGACTGGTCTGGCGCGGCGCTGGATTTTCAATCTGACGGCAAGGTCGTGACAGCGGCAACACCAGAACTGCATGCGGAATTATTGACCCTGCTGCAATAAAGCGCAGGTTTGTCCTTTGCGACCCGGTGCGACCCGGTGCGACCCGGTGCGACCCGGAATTTTAAAAAATCGGTCAGTGAGGCGGCGTTAGCTCCGAACAGCTGCCAGATGCCGGTCAAACGCGGGGTCGGTCATTAGCGCCTTGCAGCGTTCGAACCGACCCACCGCATAGGCCCAGAAATCCTCGGCCGGGTTGTCATCCGCGTGTTGGATCAGCCCCCACAGCGTCCACAACAGATCACACATCGCCTTGTAGATCACCATCCGCCCGACCTGCGCCGCCGTTGGCGGCACGCCATAATAGGCGGTCAGCATCGCCAGATCCTGCGCGTCGTCAAACCCGGCTTCGACCGACAGATCGCCCAGATCCCACAGCGGGTCATTCATGCCGGAATATTCGAAATCCACGATCCACATGCGCTGGCCATCATCCAGAAAATTCTCGCACAAAGGATCGCAATGGCAGGGCGTCAGTGGCACCGGGTGATCCTGCAACAGCTGTTTTATCGGCTGGGCAGCGGCGACGATATCGGGGTAGCCCGCAGGCAGGGCGATATCCTTGCCCGACAGGATCGACAGGTAGTCATCAATCATCGCAAACAGCTCGAACCGGAACTGAAACGGGGCTTTGGCACCGTGCAGCGCGCGCAGGGCGACCCCGGCACGGTCCGGTGATCCGGGGCGCGATTGGAACAGCGCGGGCGTCATGGTTTCGATGCCCTCGACACAATCGCTGATCATCACACCGGTGTCGTCATCGCCCCACAGCACCTGCGGTGCGATGCCAGCCTCGGCCGCCACACGGGCATTGTGCAGCTCGACCTTACGGTCAATATAGGCCTCGGTGCCCGCGCCGGGGATGCGCACGATCACCGGTTTACCATTGGTTTCGACCCGGTAGACCAGATTGGTCAGCCCGCCCAGCCGCTGTATCTGGCAGGTGTCGGCGCTGACCATTTCGTACCCGGAAACCTTGCGCAGCGCGTCCAGAACCGCGCCTGTGTTTTCATCTGTCATTGCCAAATCCCCTTATGCCTTAAGCCGGTGATTGGACGCATCATACAGCGGCCCATCCACCCGGGTCAGGCTGTGGTGTTCGCCAAATACTTCCAGTTCAAACGTCGTTTCCCGCGCTAGTTCTGTTGGAAGATAGCCCAAGACGATGGTCTTTCCCACAGTATAGCCAAACCCGGCGCTGCAACAGAGCGACACGGTTTTGTCGCCCTTCAGAATGGGCTCGCCCCCGGTTACTGGCAGCGCCTGATCGCTGGTAAAGGTGCAGAGCCGCTGCGCCGTGCCGCTGGTTTTCTGCGCCTCTAAAACGTCCCGCCCGCAAAAATCACCCTTGGATTTCAGGTGCACGCGAAAGCCCAACCCAGCCTCGATTGGCGTGTAATCGGGGGTGATGTCGGCGCTCCAATAAGGATAGCCTTTTTCCAGCCGCAGCGAGTCAATGGCGCGGTAACCGATGTCACGGATACCCATCGCCTGCCCGGCCTCCCACAGCGTGTCATAGACATGCGCGGCGAATTCGGTGGGGATATGCAGCTCCCAGCCCAATTCACCGACATAGCCGATACGCACCGCCTGCACGGTGGCAGCACCGATGATGATCTGCTGCGCCGTGGCAAACGGGAAGGCGCCGTTAGAGACATCGTTTTCGCAGACCTGCGCCAGCACATCGCGCGCTTTGGGGCCGCAGATGTTGATCACCGCCAGACCTGACGTCACGTCGATCAGATGCACATCGCGGTCTTTGGGCAAGGACCGGCGGATCCAGTCGCTGTCATGCACGCCAAAGCCGGACCCGGTGACGATATAGAACCTGTCGCGGCCCAGTCGGGTGATGGTCACGTCCGCCTCGATTCCGCCGCGGGTATTGCACAGTTGCGTGTAGATGACGCTGCCCACCGGTTTGTCCATGTTGGATACGGCGAGATGCTGTAGTGCGTCCAGCGCCCCCTGCCCGATCAGTTCGAATTTTGAGAAACTGGACTGGTCGATCAGCACGACACCGGTGCGCACGGCGTTGTGTTCTTCGGCGGCGTATGTCTTCCAGCCGGGGTTGACAAAGGCCAGTTGATCGACTGGTTCGACCCCATCGGGGGCAAACCACAGCGGGCGTTCCCAGCCGTTTTTCGAGCCATAAACCGCGCCGTGATCTTTGAGCCGTTGATACAGCGGGCTAACGCGCAATTGGCGTGCGGTGGTCGCCTCTTGGCCCGGATAGCGCATTTTGTAGTGATGCGCGTAATGTTCGACGGCGCGGGGATACATGAAGGCGCGGGTGCCGTGATGTGGGCTGAACCGGCGTACATCCAGTGGCCAGAGATCAAGGCTGGGGTGACCATCGAGTATCCATTCGGCAATCATCTCGCCCGCACCGCCGCCTGCGGCGATGCCATAAAGGAACCCGGTAGCCATCATCAGATTGTCAAAGCCCGGCATCCAGCCCATGACAAAATCGCCATCCGCCGAATAGGGGATCGGGCCGTTGATCACCTGACGGATGCCCACGGTGTTGACCACCGGGGTCACCTGTGCGGCCAGTTCTGCCAGCGGCGCAAAGCGGTCGAGATTGTCGGGCAAAAGCTGTCGCGCAAATTCGCCGGGAATGCCCTTGTCGCCAAAGGGCAGCGTGTCGTCTTCGTAGCCGCCGATCACCAGCCGCCCGCCCGCGTCGGGCTTATAGTACACCAGCCGTTCGGGGTCGCGCAGGGTGGGCAGGCTGCTGACCAGATCGATATCGGGCAAGGGTTCGGTAACGATATACTGGTGTTCGACGGCGCAGGCGGGCAAGGAAAGGCCCAGCTTGGCGCCTAATTCGCGGCTCCACATGCCGGCGGCCATCACCACGGTATCGCCTTCATAATCGCCCTGATCGGTGATCACCCTGGTGATACGCCCGTTGGAAATGGTGAAATCCAGCACCTTGACCCCTTGGCGGATCTGCGCGCCATATTTGCGCGCGCCAGCGGCAATTGCCTGGCACAGGCTGGCCGGATCCACATGGCCATCCGACGGGATGAACGCCGCACCTTCCAGACCGGTGGCGTCGATATAGGGGAACAGGTCTTTGGCCTCGGCCGGGGTTAGCATGTGCATGTCCAGGTCGAAACTGCGGGCCATGGTGGCCAGCCGAAGCGCCTCGGCCATGCG
>JBLINN010000385.1:0-3442 GCA_047639325.1 Paracoccaceae bacterium
CATTGGCATGAAATGGGGGACCGCGCTGCTTGACCCCACTTTACAACCGGTTGTCGACAACATGATCGCAGCCGGCACGGTTGATGCCGCTTTTGAGTCCCTGCCCCGCAACTATAACGACAATGAAGCGTTGAAAGTGATCGTGTTGATGACTGATGGGCAAAACACGTCACAATATTTTTTAGAACCCGATTATCGCAGCGGCAATTCGAACATCTGGTGGAACGACGAAGAAGAGGTCTATTCTGTATATGTCGGCCTTGACTATTATGACGAAGACGGTGACGGAATCACCCAAGAACCACTTTTTCGCTGGCCGTCCGACAGCTCTTTTCATGACCACGCCTATGGCGAGGGAACTTATGAAGAGACAACCACAGAACAAACAGAAACGTGCCAGTCCTACAGACGCAACGGCTCGTGCAGACGATACCAGACGATACAGACAACTGTGACCGTGGATGAGCCGGGCAGCGCTGAAATTGTCACTTATCCCGATCTTTGGGCCTATACCACGCTGAAATCAAACGCCCAGCAAAACTATGCTCCCTGGATGGGGTCCAACAGCGCTTATAACGATTGGTATTACAACGTACGGAATTATGTCGGCACATCCACCAAGAATGCCCGAACCAAATCCGTCTGCGACGCCGCCAAGGCAGAACAGATCATCGTGTTCACCATCGCATTCGAAGCGCCCAGCGGCGGCAAAACCGTACTGCACGACTGTGCCAGTTCGGACAGCCATTACTTTGAAGTCGGCGGGGGTGCGGACGAACTGAATATTTCTGATGCCTTTACGTCTATCGCATCGTCGATCCGCAAACTGAGGTTGACCCAATGATACGTTCGGTTTTGCGCCCTGTTTCCGGCCTGCTCAGGCGTTTTCGCCGCTCGGAAAATGGCAGCGCAACGCTTGAATTTGCCATCACCTTTCCGGCAATGCTGTTTTTTCTGCTCTCGGGGATCGAGCTTGGCTTTGTCACGCTGCACCACGCCATGCTGGAACGCGCCTTGGACATAACCGTACGCGAAATCCGGCTTGGCACCGGGACAGCGCCGCAACATGACGCGATCAAGGCCAAGATCTGTGAAGGCGCCGGATTCATCAACAATTGTGACACCAATCTGCGGCTGGAAATGATTCAGCTGGACCCCTTCAACTGGGTCGACATTTCAGATGATGCCGATTGCACCGACAAATCCGAAGACGTCAACCCGGTCCGCTCTTTTGTCAACGGGCTGGAAAACGAACTGATGTTTCTGCGCGCCTGTGTCAAGATCGACCCGGTGTTTCCGACCACCGGCTTGGGCAAGAACATGGTCAAGGACGGCGCTGACCAATACTCGCTGGTGTCAATGTCGGCATTTGTTCAGGAACCGAGGTAAGTCATGTTCAGGAATTCTTTGATAAGACGCCTTCGCACCTTTGCCACCGAAACCCGAGGCAGTGTCTCGGTGGAATTTGTGCTGGTCATGCCCTTCCTGTTCTGGGCCTTCATGGCAACTTATGTGTATTTTGACGGCTACCGGCAGAGTTCTGTGAACCTGAAGGCGGCCTATACCATCAGTGACCTTATCTCGCGCGAGACCAACGCGCTGAACGACGATTATATCGATGCGATGCACAGCCTGCTGAAAACCATGGTCCGCACCAGATCGGAGATCAGGATGCGGATCTCGGTGATCCGGTTCGACGAGGATGACGACCGATATTACGTGGATTGGTCGGAAAACCGCGGTTTTCTGGTCGCCAGGGATAACGCAAACATCGCCGAAATCAAACACCGGCTGCCGAGCATGCCAGACAACGAGCGCGTGATCCTAGTTGAAACCAAGAACTTTTTCGTGCCGCTGTTCAACATCGGGATGGACAAAAAACTGTTGTCGAACTTTATCTTTACCCGGCCGCGCTTTGCGCCTCAGGTGGTGTTTGAATCCTGATCCCGCTGGGCCATCATCGCGGCCAGGATTTCTGACATTGCTTTGGTCTGCCCACCCGGGGTGACCCCACCAACGCCAATCCGGCGCCCCATCCGCCACCACAGGCCGGGGCGCCAGGTGCGCAGGCCGGGTGTGTGGGTCTTGATCAAAAAGCCATTCGACGGTTTGAAGGCAAAAAACCCGCTATCCAGCGTGTCGATATCGGCGATGGTGGCGATCACCACCCCTTCGCTGCTGCGCAATTCGGTTTCCGTCAGCTCTATCCGGTGTTCGGTGGCGCGGCGCATCCGGTCGGCCATCCACAGTGCCAGACCACCCGTGACAATCAAAAACACCTGCCACGGCACCGTCGGCGGCGAAGCCAGCGCCACATAGATCACCAAGCCACCAAGCCCGGCCAGCATGATCACGCCCAACCAGCGCCGCGCGGCGGACGCCTGAACCATTGCCACTACCTCTGTTTCGGTGTCCATGTGCCCCTCCGGCTGCCCTTGCACCTGCAGGGGTGCCGACCGGGGCTTAGCCTGAAACGCCGGACGCGAACAGCCTAAACGGGCACACCGCGCCGCACCTGCACTTCGGCGCCGGGTTCTTCGGGTTCGTCATCTGTCATTTCCGCCGGAAAGCCCGGGGCGCGAATATCCAGCCCTGTGGCCTCTTCCAGCCGCCGGATGATGTTTGGCGACAGTTCGCGCGGGCCAAACCGGGCGATGCCGTCCTGAAAGATTTTGATCAACAGCGGGTTCAGGTCCAGCGGCACCTGCGCCCGGTCGGCCACCTGCTGAAACAAGCCAATGTCCTTGGCCACAAGGTCCATGGTGAACGAGATATCGCGGCTGCCGTTCAGGATCACCTGGCTTTCGGTCTCATGCACAAAAGACGTCCCCGACGAGATACGGATCGCTTCATACGCTACGCTTAGGTCCATATCCGCACCCTTAGCCACGCTTAATGCCTCAGCGCAGCTGACCAGATTGGCGGTGGCCAGGTAATTGGTGATCACCTTCAGAATGCTGGCGCTGCCAAGCCCGCCAGTATGCAACACCCGCCGCCCCATAATGGTCAGCAACGGCAGAACACGTTCAAACGTGGCGCGGTCAGCCCCGGCAAAAATGCTGATATTGCCAGTGTCCGCCCGGTGACACCCCCCCGAGACCGGGCAATCCACCACCTCGCCGCCTTGGGCAATCACCGCAGCCCCCAAGCGCTTAACCTCGGCCTCGTCGGTGGTCGACATCTCCATCCAGATCTTGCCGGGCTGAACCTCGGGCAGCATCTGCTGCATCACGGCATCGGACGCCGCCGGACTGGGCAGACAGGTGATCACCACATCACAGACCCGCATCATCGCCGCTGGATCGCCGCCTGCCGTGGCGCCTTGGTCGACAAACCCCTGCACCAGACCAGGGTCCAGATCATGCACCACCAGATCCACCCCATTGCGCAGCAAACTGCCCGACAATTTGCCCCCAACATTTCCCAATCCGATAAACCCAAC
>JBLINN010000386.1:0-3429 GCA_047639325.1 Paracoccaceae bacterium
TGCTAGCCGAGGCAAAATCACCTCGACCAACAGCACACACCCAACATCAAAAACCGCGCAACAAATCCTTGTTCAGCGCAACACTCGCCACAAGCGCCCCTATCGCGGAGCGATTTAGTGCTTGGGCCGAAAGCCGACCCTTACACCTCACATGGCTCCTCCCTTGCGGCGATTGTATACTGGGGGGCTAGGCGCGGCGTTTCGCTAACGAACGTGGGTTCAGTGGATGAATCCGCCTAGAAGCCAGGCCAAAGACCGCGCAATCCACCTTCAGATTTTCTGTTGACAGGTCTGCCCCTCTTGACTCATACCTTGATAATCGAAGTAGATCGCCCGGAGGAAACCCCTCGCGGGCGTTTTGCTTTTCTCAAATCCGACAATTCAGATCAGACCCAGCCGCGCCTGTTTTCCCGGGCGTGGTATTTTGGCGTCTGCATCCCCCACACATTGAGGATCTTCATGGATTTGGTATTCACGCCCAGCGAGATCGAGACCTGGCCGATTGAAAAACTGCGTCCCTACGCCCGCAATGCCAAGATCCACGGCGACGATCAGGTGGCCAAGATCGCCGCCAGCATGGCCAAGTTCGGCTGGACAGTGCCGTGCATGGTCGCCGATGACGGCGAGTTGATCGCAGGTCATGGCCGGGTGTTGGCCGCGACTATGCTGGGCCTGAAAGAAGTGCCGGTGATCCGTCTCGGCCATCTGGGTGAGGCTGAACGGCGCGCCTACCGGATCGCCGACAACAAGCTGACCGAAATGGGCGATTGGGACGACGCGGTGCTGCGCGACGAGATCGCCGGGCTGCTGGCCGAGGATTTTGATCTCTCGCTGCTTGGCATCACGGACGAGGATCTGGACGCCCTGCTTCAGGACCCGGACGTTGGCGATGGCGCGATTGAGGGCGAAGACGATATTCCGGAAACTCCAGAAGACGCGGTCAGCCGTCCCGGCGATCTTTGGGTGCTGGAAAACCATCGGTTGCTTTGCGGGGACAGCACCGTTGCCACCGATGTTGAGCGGGTTCTTGGCAGCGTGAAGCCTTTGCTGATGGTGACCGATCCGCCCTATGGCGTGGAGTATGATCCCGGGTGGCGCAACAAAACCGGCGCGTCGGCCACGAAACGCACCGGCAAGGTGCTGAACGATGATCGTGCAGATTGGCGCGAGGCCTGGGCTCTGTTTCCCGGGGACGTCGCTTACGTCTGGCATGGTGCATTGCACGCAGCCACCGTTGCTGAAAGCCTCATGGCGGCAGGGTTTAATGTCCGGTCGCAAATCATCTGGGCCAAGGATCGTCTGGTTCTGAGTCGGGGCGATTACCACTGGCAGCATGAACCATGTTGGTATGCCGTGAAGAAAACCGGCAAGGGGCATTGGGTCGGGGATCGCAAGCAGACGACGCTGTGGCAGATCTCCAAAAAGGACCAGGATGCTGACACGGTTCACGGAACGCAAAAGCCGGTGGAATGTATGCGCAGGCCCATGTTGAACAACTCCAACCCGGGTCAGACGATTTATGAACCCTTCATGGGATCGGGCACCACGTTGATCGCGGCGGAAACCACGGGGCGTGTTTGCCACGGGATCGAATTGAATCCGGCCTACATCGATGTGGCCGTGCAGCGCTGGCAGCAATTCACCGGTCAGGATGCGGTGCTAGATGGCACCGATCAAACCTTCGCTGAACTTGCAGACAATCCGCGCTGATGGGTGACGAGGTGAAGGCATGAAACAATCGCGTACCATGTCATTGGTGGAAGCCATTGCCAACGTGATTGTGGGTTATGGCGTCGCCGTGGCAACGCAAATACTGGTGCTTGCATGGTTTGGCGTGCACATGTCGCTGACCCAGAACCTGAATCTTGCGGCCACGTTCACCCTCATCAGCATTATCAGGTCGTTCGCGCTGCGGCGGGTTTTTGAATCGATCAGGTCGTGCAAGGACGAACGGGAAGCCGCCGCCCCTGTGAGACGGCAACGTCTGGAAGGGGTAGTTTTCAGGCGCGAATTTTGTAAACCCGACCACGATCACCATCCTTCTCGGAGGTGACCCCCAGTCCCAGCTTCTTTTTCAGGACCCCGGAGATTGCCCCACGTATCGTATGAGGTTGCCAGCCTGTGGCGGCAACGATTTCGGCAATGCTGGCCCCGTCAGGCGCTTCGAGCATTGTGATCAGCTGGGCCTGCTTGGTGCGCGCGCGCGGGGTTTTGGGTGCGGCAGGCGGTTTCGGCGTCTTAGGGGCCTTGCGAGCGCGCGCCTTGGTTTTGGCCACTACCGGCTCAACCCCGACGGCGGCGAGCCCCGCCTTGGTCACCACCAGCGTGGTGCCGTGGCCATCGCCGGTTTCGCGCCAGAGCCGCTCGCCCTTGCGGATATTGGCGTCGACCTCTTCAATGAGTCCGCGCCCGATCAGCATGCCAACGACTTTATTCGCGGCTGCCCCATGCAAACCCTTGGGCAGCGGCATTGCGAGATTGCCGGGGCGCTGGGCAGCGGTGGTGAGGATGCGGGTTTGGGTTGCGGTGAGCTCAGCCATCTGCGTGCTCTCCTTCGCCAAATGCGCTGTCAGTGATCTCGCGCAGCTTGGTGGCATAGTGGGTCAGCGTGCCGACGTCGCCCCAGTTGATCTCGTCGGGTTGGGCGTTGAAATGACCGTCGCTGAGCCCCTGCAGGCGGGCGAGCATCGCGTCGATGGCGGCTTTCTTCTGCATGAATGCGTTCCGGGCTGCTTCCTTGTTGCGGCGGGCCTTCTCCGCACGCAGTTGGTGGCGGGGTGTGGTCTGTGGGTTCAGGCGGGTCATGGTCTTGTCTCCGGTATCTGTGTTGTTCTGGTGTAATCAGAATCGCTCTGTCCGGAGTCTTAATCAACTGAATAACATGCAATATCATTGCTTTAGATGTGGGTTTATTGGTTGTGGAAGGTATGAGTGAACGCGAGTATTCTGCCCATTCCGGCCTGTCGCGTGGCGCAATCCAGAAGGCCAAACAAACCGGGCGCATGGTGCTGTTTGCGGATGGCTCGATTGATGCGACGGCCTCGGATACACGACGCGCCGGAACGACGGACCCGGATCAGCAACGCCGGTCGGTGGCTGGCGACGCTGGTCTTTCCGGCCCTGCCGACAGCACATCCTATCTCAAGGCGCGTACCGCCCTGACGGTCTATCAGGCGCAGGAACGCCAGCTGGCAATCCAGAAAAAGAAGGGCATGCTGGTTGATCGGGCCCGGGCGGAAACCCTGGTGTTCCGGCTGGCCCGGCAGGAGCGCGATGTCTGGGTGACCTGGCCTGCGCGCGTCGCGGCCCTGATGGCGGCACAGGTGGCGGCGGAGGTGGAAACCGCAACGGGGGCACCGGTGACGATTCAAACCGCGATTATCCAGAGGGTGCTGGAAACCCATGTCCGCGAACAGCTCAACGCCCTCG
>JBLINN010000387.1:0-3267 GCA_047639325.1 Paracoccaceae bacterium
GGCTGATTGGTCAGGTGTTTGGGGTGCTGTTTGGCAGCGGGCGCAATGTGGTGCGCGAAACCGCCGAGGTATTTGTGGAAAACGCCGAAGCCGGGGCTGTGCGGGCCAGTGTGGTTCAGGGCCAGGGGATGACCCAGTTCGGGGCGGAATTTGTCGTGCCGCGCCAAGGGTGGTTTGACCGGTTCATGGATGGGCTGAACCGGTTGCCGCGCCCGGCATTGGCGCTGGGGACGTTGGGGCTGTTTGTGACGGCGATGGTGGACCCGCTGTGGTTTGCTGCCCGGATGCAGGGGATTGCGCTGGTGCCGGACCCGTTGTGGTGGTTGCTGGGGGTGATTGTCTCGTTCTATTTCGGGGCGCGGCATCAGCTGAAAAACCAGGATTTTCAGCGTGATATCGCGGCGACTATGGCCCGCGCACCGCAGGCGATGGCCAATATTGCGACGCTTGAGAAGATGAGCGCCGACAGCCCCGGTGCTGCCGATCCGGGGGCGGATGCGCAATTGACCGTTGCGGCGGTACACCCCGAGGAAAATCCGGCGCTGGAGGACTGGAAGAAATTGCGCGCGGCGTGATGCTTGCGACAATGTGATCCTGTAAAAGTGCCGAAAGCGGTTGGCCGCGGGCTGTTGGGCTTCTATACATCGGTGCATGGTTACAGAACTCGGTCACTTCGCCCTCATCCTCGCCTTTATGGTTGCTATCGTTCAGATGGTGGTGCCGATGGTCGGGGCCCACAAACGCTGGCCAGGTTGGATGGCGGTTGCTGAACCCGCCGCCACGGTGCAATTCCTGATGACGGCCTTTGCCTTTGGCGCGCTGACCTGGGCCTTTGTCACCTCGGATTTTTCGCTGAAACTGGTGGTGCAGAACAGCCATTCGGCCAAGCCGATGCTGTATAAGATTTCCGGCACCTGGGGCAATCACGAAGGATCGATGTTGCTATGGGTGCTGATTGTCACGCTGTTTGGCGCGATGGCTGCCTGGTTCGGCGGCGGTTTGCCCCCGGGGCTAAAGGCGCGGGTATTGTCGGTTCAGGCGTCGATCGCCGTGGCATTTTTTGCCTTTATCCTGTTTACCTCCAACCCGTTTTTGCGCATGGAGGTGCCGCCGTTTGATGGCCAGGATCTGAACCCGTTGTTGCAAGATCCGGGTTTGGCGTTTCATCCACCGTTTTTGTATCTGGGCTATGTCGGCCTAAGCATGGCGTTTTCCTTTGCGGTGGCCGCGTTGATCGAAGGGCGGGTTGATGCCGCTTGGGGGCGCTGGGTGCGGCCCTGGACCTTGGCGGCGTGGATTTTCCTGACCATTGGTATCGCGTTGGGGTCCTGGTGGGCCTATTACGAATTGGGCTGGGGCGGGTTCTGGTTCTGGGATCCGGTCGAGAATGCCAGTTTCATGCCGTGGTTGCTGGCAGCGGCCCTGGTGCATTCCGCCATTGTGGTGGAAAAGCGCGAGGCGTTGAAAAGCTGGACCGTTCTGCTGGCCATTCTGGCGTTTGGCTTTTCGCTGATCGGCACATTCATTGTGCGATCCGGGTTGCTGACCTCGGTGCATGCGTTTGCCACTGACCCCGAGCGTGGGGTGATGATTTTGGTGATTTTGGCGGTGTTCACCGGCGGCGCGCTAATCCTGTTCGCGGCCCGTGCCAGCGCGCTAGAGGCGCGTGGCGTGTTTTCTATGGTCAGCCGCGAAAGCGGGTTGGTGGTCAATAATATCCTATTGGCTGTTGGCTGTTTCGTGGTGTTTTTTGGCACCGTCTGGCCGATCATGGCCGAGATGTTCTTTGACCGGAAACTTAGCGTGGGCGCGCCGTTTTTCAACATGGCCTTTACCCCGTTTATGGTGCTGTTGGGGGCGTTTATGCCAATTGGCGCCTTGCTGCCGTGGAAACGCGGGCGGCTGGGCCAGGCCATGTGGTCGCTGCGCTATGTCTTTGTTCTGGCGGTGGCGCTTGGGGCATTGGCCTGGGCAATGCAGAGCGGGCGCAGTGGATTGGGGCCAATTGGCCTGATGATCGGGTCGTGGATGGTCTTTGGCGCAATGGTTGATATTTGGGGCCGCACGGGCCGGGGCGGGGGCCGGGTACGGCGCCTGTTGCGCCTGCCGCGCGCCGATTGGGGCAAGTCCGTGGCCCATGCAGGTCTGGGCGTGACGATGTTTGCGATTGCCGGATTGACCGCTTGGGAACAGGAAGACATCCGCGTCACCCAGGTGGGCGAACCGTTTGATGTGGGCGCCTATACGCTAACGCTGGAAGGCGTCGAGCGGGTGAAAGGGCCGAATTACTTTTCGACCATGGGGACCGTTCTTTTGCAAGAAAACGGGCAGGACCTGATTAGGCTGAAGCCGGAAAAACGTACCTATCCGGTGACCCGGATGCCAACCACCGAGGCGGCCATTGATTATCGCTTCCTGCGCGATGTTTACGTGGTGATCGGGGATGAACAGGAAGGCGGCGGCTGGACGATGCGTGTGTATGTCAAACCGCTGGCCAACTGGATCTGGGGCGGGGCGCTGATGATGGCCTTGGGTGGATTGCTAAGCTTGTCGGACCGGCGGTTCCGGGTGGCCGCAGGGGCGCGCAAGCAGCCAGCTGGGGTGCCCGCAGAATGAAATGGTTGGCCATTGTTCTGATGTTGGGGCTGGGATGTTCTTCCGTCCTGTTGGGTGTCTTTGCAGCGTCACCGGCCTGGGCGGTGCAGCCGGACGAAGTGTTGGAGGACCCGGCATTAGAGACCCGGGCGCGCGCGCTGAGCAAAGGTTTGCGGTGTCTGGTGTGTCGCAACGAAAGCATCGACGAAAGCAACGCCGATCTGGCGCGCGATCTGCGTCTGTTGGTGCGCGAGCGTTTGGTGGCCGGGGACTCGGATGATCAAGTGATCAGCTTTGTCGTGGATCGCTACGGCGAATATGTGTTGTTGCAGCCAACCACCAAAGGCGCGAACTGGCTGCTTTGGGCTGCTGGGCCGCTGATGCTGCTGATTGCCGCGATACTGGGGCTGACCTATCTGCGCACACGCTCGCGCGCGGTGGGCACGCAAGAGATCGCCCTGAACCCCGAAGAGCAGGACCGGTTGCGCAAAATTCTTGACGATTGACGCGCGGTTTTTCTTTCCTAAGCGCTAGGCTTGCGTCACGTTGCGGCAACAAATGCCAATATCACCTGACGGGGGCTGCATGGACTATCAGACAATCACGGTTGAACTAAACGACGGGCTGGCGGTTTTAACGCTGAACCGCCCAGACAAGATGAATGCGCTGACC
>JBLINN010000388.1:0-3267 GCA_047639325.1 Paracoccaceae bacterium
TGAAGCTATGGCGCTTAGCGGAAATCACCGGCAGACTGCGGCCATGCCTTTGCGGCTGATCGGTTTGGCAGCAGGCCGGGTCTAACCCCATTCAGGAGCAGCCCCAAGTGATCGAACTTCGCGATTGGCAGCTTTTGACGGCACTTGCCCGGCATCAGCATTTTGCCAAGGCGGCGCAGGAATGCGGCATCTCGCAGCCGGCGTTTTCGATGCGTATCCGCAAGATCGAGGACAAGCTGGGCGTCACAATCGTGCGCCGCGCCAATCGCTATCAGGGACTGACCGAAGAGGGCGAATTGCTGGTCCGACGGGCGCAAAGCCTGCTAGAGGACGCCCGCGCGCTGGAACAAGAATTCCGGGCGACACGCGGTCAGATCATCGGCACGCTGTCCCTGGGGGTGGTGCCCACGGCGGCAACCTATGCGGCGCAACTGGCCAGCCGTTTGCACCACGCCCACCCGCGTATCCTGATCCGGATCGAAACCGCGTCGTCGTTGGAAATCCAGCAGCGGCTGGATGATGGCACGTTTGATGCCGGGCTGACCTATCAAGACGGTATTGATCAGGATGTGACGCAGGTTCAGGTGTTGTATGACGAAAGCTATGTGCTGTTGGCCCCCGCAAATATGGTGCCGGGTGATCAGGTCAACATAACGTGGAAACAAGCCGCCGACCTGCCGCTTAGCTTGCTGGAACCCCGGATGCAGAATCGCCGCATTCTGGACCGGATGTTTGCCGATCTTGGCCTAAAGCCACGGATTATCGCCGAAACCAACGGCTTTACCGCGTCGATGGTGATGGCGCGCGAAGGGTTGGCCGCAACGGTGGTGCCTGCGGTGCTGGCCGATGCGCTGGGCGATTTTGACGGCACGGTGGTTCTGCCGTTGTGCGAGCCGCAGCTTGCCAAGGCGATTTGTCTGGCGACGCCGGACCGGCAAAAAACACTGCCGATTGTGCGCGCCTTGTGGCATGTTGCCGAGAAGGGGCTGAGCGATAACCAAAGCTGATCGTGCAATACGATTTTCGAATTTGACGATATGAATTCGTGATGAAATGCAGGTTTCGCAGTAGGAGAGCATCATGGCACCATTGGATGGGCAAAAAGGCGTCTGGAAATCGGGTAAGGGTAAAGGGCGCAAAACGCCAAAGGGGCGTCAGTATACCGATGATGCGCTGGCAGTGGTTCAGGGATTGCTGGGCGACCAGCCCCGCCGTCGTGATCTGCTGATCGAATTCCTGCATCTGATCCAAGACCGCTTTGGCCATGTTAGCGCCGAAAACCTGTGTGCCCTGGCAGTCGAGATCAAGATCTCGCAGGCTGAGGTATACGAGGTGGCGACATTCTACGCCCATTTCGATGTGGTGAAAGAGGACGACACCCCGCCGCCCGCGCTAACCATCCGGGTCTGCGATTCCCTGTCCTGCGAGCTGGCCGGGTCGCGGCAATTGAAAGCCGCGCTGGAAACCGGGCTTGACCCGGCACAGGTCCGGGTGTTGCGCGCACCCTGCATGGGACGCTGCGATACTGCGCCGGTGCTGGAACTGGGCCACCACCACATTGACCACGCCACCCCCGAAAAGGTCACGGCGGCCATTGCCGCTGGCCACACCCATCCGCATATCCCGTCTTACCAGCGCTTTGACGACTATGTGGCAGATGGCGGCTATGAAAAGCTCGCAAGCCTGCGAAAGACCGCCGAATGGACTGATGTACAGGACCTGATCCTGGCCTCTGGCCTGCGCGGGCTGGGCGGGGCCGGGTTTCCATCGGGTAAGAAGTGGGAATTCGTCCGGGCCAATCCCGGCCTGCGCTATCTGGCGGTAAACGGCGACGAGGGCGAACCGGGCACGTTCAAAGACCGCCATTATCTGGAACGCGAACCGCATCTGTTCCTTGAGGGCACGCTAATTGCCGCCTGGGCGGTCGAGGCCGAAAAGGTCTTTATCTATATGCGCGACGAATATCCGGCGGTGCTGCACATTCTGGCCACCGAGATCGCCGCGCTGGAAGCGGCCGGGATCATTCCGCCGGGCTATATCGACCTGCGCCGAGGTGCCGGCGCCTATATCTGCGGCGAAGAAAGCGCGATGATTGAATCCATCGAAGGCAAGCGCGGTCTGCCCCGTCACCGCCCGCCCTTTGTTGCGCAGGTCGGGGTGTTTGGCCAACCGACGCTGGTGCATAATGTCGAAACCCTGCACTGGGTCGCACGCATCTGCCGCGAAGGGCCCGAGGTTCTAAGCAATGTGGAAAAGAATGGCCGCAAAGGATTGCGCAGCTATTCGGTGTCGGGCCGCGTTGCCAATCCGGGCGTTCACCTGCTGCCCGCCGGTTCGACCATATCGGATGTGATCGACGCCGCAGGCGGCATGGCCCCGGGCCATGTGTTCAAGGCCTATCAACCGGGCGGGCCGTCTTCCGGCCTGCTGCCCGCGTCGATCAACGACGTGCCGCTGGATTTCGACACGTTGCAACCTTTGGGCAGCTTCATCGGCTCTGCCGCCGTGGTCGTGCTGTCCGATCACGACAGCGCCCGCGACGCCGCGTTGAACATGCTGCGGTTCTTTGAGGACGAAAGCTGTGGCCAATGCACCCCGTGCCGGGTGGGCTGTGAAAAGGCGGTGAAACTGATGCAGGCGGATACCTGGGATCAACCGCTGCTGGAGGAGCTGTGCACCGTGATGGGCGATGCGTCGATCTGTGGGCTCGGGCAGGCGGCGCCGAACCCGATCCGGTTGGTGATGCAGCATTTCGGGGATGAAATCTGATGGCATTGGCAACGCATACTGTCCTGATCGACGATGACCGCGTCGTGGTGAACCGTTTTGATTTCGCCCCGGGCGATGAAACCGGGCACCACGTGCATGCGATGGCTTACGTCATTGTCCCGCTGACAGATGGGCGGTTACGGATCAAAGATGACGCCGCGGGCGAAGTCTTTGCCGATCTGCAACAGGGCGTCCCTTATTCGCGGCCCGAAGGGGTCGCACATAACGTGTTCAACGACGCCGACGCCCCCCTGTCCTTTCTTGAGATCGAGATGAAGCCATGACTGATACCGTCACATTCTCGCTGAATGGCAGCGATGTCACCGTCCCCCAAGGCTGGACCATCTGGGAGGCCGCGAATGGGCGCGGGCTGACCATCCCGCATCTGTGCCACAAACCGGCACCGGGCTACGCGCCCGACGGCAATTGCCGCGCCTGCATGGTCGAGGTCGAAGGCGAACGCACCCTGATCGCGTCCTGCATCCGCCCCGCCGCCGA
>JBLINN010000389.1:0-3217 GCA_047639325.1 Paracoccaceae bacterium
TGATGTCGCCTAACGTACCCCAGATAGGGTCCAATTAGCGGAAAAAACCGCCTTTGCCTTTGCAGCACATCAAGGCAAAGGGCACAAAGGTCAGGCGGTTTTCTGCAAAGGCACACCCCGGCGGGCCCAGGCCCGCGCCGCATCGCCAAACGCCTTGAACAGCGGGCGCGACACCGGGTCATTGGCCGCGTCCCATTCCGGGTGCCACTGCACCGACAGGGTAAAGCCGGGCGCGTCCTTGACATAGATCGCCTCGGGCGTGCCATCAGGGGCACATCCGTCAATCGCAATGCGCGCGCCGGGGGTCTTGATGCCCTGCCCGTGCAAGGTGTTGGTCATCACCTGATCCGAACCAAACAGCAGGTGAAACACCCCGCCCTTGGTCAGGGTCACGCAATGGCGCAGGGCAAACTTTTCCTCCAGCGTGCCATCGGGAGGCATCCGGTGGTTTGTCCGCCCCGGCAGATCGCGAATTTCGGGGTACAGCGTGCCGCCCATCGCCACGTTGACCTCTTGAAAGCCCCGGCAGATGCCAAAAAATGGCTGGCCGTTCTCGACACAGGCCCGCACCAGCGGCAAAGTGATGGCATCGCGCGCCCGGTCAAAAGCACCATGCGCCTCAGTCTCGGCCTCGCCATATTCTTCGGGGTGCACATTGGGGCGCCCGCCGGTCAGCAGAAAGCCGTCGCAGGTTTCCATCAATTCTTCCACCGACAGATAGCGCGGATCGGCCGGAATCAGCATCGGCATACAGTCCGATACGCCGGATATAGCCTCGGAATTCATCGCGCCGCCCGCATGGGCCGGGTACTGGTCGTTGATCAAAAAGGAATTGCCGATGATGCCAATAATGGGGCGCGTCATTGGTTTCACCTGTTTGGTTGCTTTGGCATACCGTATCGGGGCGCGCGCGACTCTGCAATAAAACACCGCCTGCACCATGGCGCAGGCTGTTGTTCAGGGATGCACAAGGTTAAAATTACAGCAACAAACCTATGGCCGCAGCAATAGGCTGCCCGATCAGGGGCGCCATAACTACCCTCAGCGCCAAGACCGGGATCAGATCTCGGCCGTCAGCCCAACCGCCTCAATCCCGGCCTTGGCCGCCGCGGCATCATTTTCCGAACTGTCGCCTGTAACCCCTACGGCAGCCACCACATCGCCGCGCTTGTCGCGCACCAACACGCCGCCTGGCACCGGCACCAATTGACCACCAAACAACCCGTTCACCGCGCCGATGAAATAGGCCTGCTGTTCCGCCCGTGCCATCTGCGCCGTCCCGGCCATCCCCAACATGACCGATCCATAGGCCTTGCCATGCGCCACCGCAAACCGCCCCGGCGACGCGCCGTCTTCGCGCTCAAACGCCTGCACATGGCCGCCCGCGTCCAGAACCACAACCGATAACGGCTTCAGCTTCATCTCGTGGCCTTTTTCCAGCGCCTTGCGAATAATCACCCGCGCCTTTTCCAGGGAAATTGTCATGGTGTTCCTTTCGTCTCAGTCCAAAATTACAAAGGCCGTTCGCCGGGCGGTCAAAAACCCAAACACGTCACAGGTCAGATCGGCCGCCGTCCCCGTGCACCGTGACCAGCACGTTGCACCCCGCGTCACCGGCGGCGCAATAGCTATGTTCATAGGCTGAATCGAAATACATCGAGTCCCCCGCCGCAAGCACATGCGACGCGCCGTGGATGTCCACGCACAGCCCGCCGCTGATCACAAACACCTGTTCTGCCCCCGCATGTGCATGCGGCGCGGTGGGTGCGGCATTTGCCGGAAAATCGGCCAAATACGCCTCCATTCTGCGGTCAGTCACCGGGAAATCAAGGCTTTCGAAATAGAACGAGGCCGGACCGGTCGGCGTATCTGGCAACCGCAGCCGATCCTTTGCACGCACGATTTCACAGATCGGCTTGTCCCGGTCGCCAACAAAGAAATGGTCAAGCCCGACCCCAAAAACCAACGCAATCCGCAGCAAGGTAGGCAATGTTGGAAACACATTTCCCCGTTCGATCTTGGACAACATGCCCGCCGACAGGCCGGTATGATCGCCCATCTGCTCCAACCCCAGTCCCTTATCCAGCCGCAGCGCCCGGATTTTTGGGCCGATGTGATATGCAGCCAATCCCTCGCTTAGCGTCTCGGTCAGCAATTTTATGCTCCTTCCTTCGCATCTTGCAATTTGATTACATGCCTTTTTCCTTTCAGGCAAACTTTTTGTAGCTCACGCAAATGTGCATTGCAGGAAAATCTTTTGAATATAGTTAAAAGACAGCCGACACGATATTCGTGCGGCACAGTCTGCAACAGGAGTTTTCCATGAAAACCGTTCTTTCGTCATTGTCCGCTCTGGCGGTCGCTGCCAGCCTTGCCTTCGCTGCCGCCCCGGCTTTGGCCAATTCCAACGATATCGTCGAGACCGCCGTTGCGGCGGGCAATTTCAACACGCTGGCCGCTGCGCTGACGGCTGCCGGGCTGGTTGAAACTCTGAAAGGTGACGGCCCGTTTACCGTATTCGCCCCCACTGACGCGGCGTTTGCGGCCCTGCCTGCGGGCACTGTCGAGATGCTTCTAAAGCCGGAAAACCGCGATCAACTGGTCGCAATTTTGACCTATCACGTTGTGTCCGGCAAGGTAATGTCAGGGGATCTGTCAGGTCAGCAGATCGAAGTGGCGACCCTCCAGGGCGATACGATTGACATCAATGCCCTGCACGGCGTCAAGATCGACAATGCCAATGTTACGACGGCGGATATCGCCACCTCGAACGGGGTGATTCACGTGATTGATACGGTGCTGATGCCCGACGCAAACTGATGCGGTTGCGGGTCGGCGCCAATGGCGTCGGCCCGTCATTATTTTTCAGGCCAATCCCAACCTGATATATGCGTCATCAAGGAGACAGATGTTATGCGCCTTAAATCCCAAACCGGCCCGGTGTCCGTGACAGTATTGTGCACGGCAATGATGGTCACCCAGCCCGCCCAGGCCGGGAATGAATCGCGATCTCATGCCTTTGCAATGGCCGATGGCCTGATAGAGGTCGTAGCCGATTTTTCCGAGAATTCAATCTATTGGTGCGGGGCTGGGTAACAGGGGCAAAACCCCGGGCTGATTGGCCGGTTCCTGGTGCGGCGGATTGACTCGTGCGGCCGAGTTGGGGTTCCCAGACGGGCGTTTTTCTGGCTCGATCAAGGAATGGCGAAACCCCTGT
>JBLINN010000390.1:0-3207 GCA_047639325.1 Paracoccaceae bacterium
CACCACGCTCGAGTTCAAGGCGCGCGACACCTACCCTGCCCTCACCGACATGATCGGCGGCGGCCCCTTCGGATTGAAACCCGGCCAATGGACCGATGATACCGCCATGGCGCTGGCGCTGGCCGACAGTCTTGCGCAGGACGCCGCCCTTGATGAGAAAGACCTGATGCAGCGCTTCGTGGACTGGCATGCAAACGGCACCTATTCCTGCACCGGCCACTGCTTTGACATCGGCATCACGACGCGGCAGGCGCTGGCACGCTGGCAAAAGACCAGCGATCCCTTTGCAGGTTCCACCGATCCAATGAGCGCAGGCAACGGCAGCCTGATGCGGCTGTCCCCGGTGGCCATCCGCCATTTCGATAACCGGAAGACATTACGCGATGTCGCCGCGCGGCAAAGCCGAACCACCCATGCGGCCCCCGAGGCGGTAGACGCCTGCGTTGCCTATGCCGAGGTCTTGGCAGATGCCGTCGCGGGCGCGGGAAAGTCCGAAGTCCTTCGCGATCGCAATGAAGGGTACGCGGGCAAGATCGCCCCCATCATGGCCGGATCCTGGCGCGGAAAGGCCCGCACCGAAATCCGCGCATCGGGCTATGTCGCGCATTCACTGGAGGCTTCACTCTGGAGCGTGGCGCGGACCGGCACCTACCGGGGGGCGGTTCTGCTGGCTGCCAATCTCGGTGAGGACGCCGACACCACCGGGGCCATCACGGGCCAGCTGGCGGGTGCGCTGTATGGTGCAGCGGGGATTCCGACCGATTGGCTGGAGAAGCTTGTGTGGCGCGACAGACTAACAAAGGCAGCCAAAGCCCTGCTGGAGCGTTCTCCAGCCACCTAAGACGAAGAAAGCGCGCTGCCGCTCAAAACGCCAGCGCGTCCTCGATTTCATCCAATTTGGCTTGCGAGACAGCGCGGAATTGCTTCAATTCCTTGCGTCGCGATGACGACTTTTCAGACGCAATCATTTCGTCCAATGCTGCTATGC
Organism: Paracoccaceae bacterium; assembly: GCA_047639325.1. Classification (GTDB taxonomy): domain Bacteria; phylum Pseudomonadota; class Alphaproteobacteria; order Rhodobacterales; family Rhodobacteraceae; genus NVQY01. The sequence goes on from JBLINN010000390.1 coordinate 989, forward strand.
CCTCACGTATGACCTTCGCTTGGGCACGCAACCGGGCGCAGAATTCCCTGTCTTCTTTGGATTGGAGCCCCCGAACCTTTATATTGCCCGTGTGGAACTCAATATGGATATCATCCGGATGAGGAACCAGCTCTGGTTCATCCGTAAGCCCGAGCCGTGCCCTCCGCTCCAATTCCTCCTCCCCGTAGACCTTGGCTTCGATCATGGTCTTGGTGAACTCAGTCTCTAGCGCCTCATCCGCTTGGCTGATCTGTGACATCTGCCGAAGGATCAACTCCTGCGCGCGTACCCCACCCCTGATCGCATCGGCAAAGGTTCTGCGAATAGCGGCCTCGATCATCGTAAGCCCACCCATTTGTTGGCCAGATGGTTTACGTTGCGCCTCGCGCAGGAAGCGGTCGCGGAACACCCCTCCCTGCACTTCGACAGGTTTGTTTTTCGATCCACGCGGTCGGCCATTTGGATTGCCTGACGCACCTTTTGCAAACTGCGTGCGCACCGGCGGTTTGCCGTATCCGACCTGATAGCCAGTGCGTCGCTTGTCTTTCTTTTCGTCGTCCTCGCCGCCAGTCATGCGACCACCTTCGGCCAGCCGCACACCAGCGGTTCCGCTTCGTCTTTGGCATAAGTCTCCCAACGCCGCAGGATCGTGTCGCAGTACCCCGGGTCCAATTCGCACAGATATGCGCGGCGACCGGTTTTGGCCGCCGCAATCAACGTGGAGCCGGAGCCACCGAACAGATCAAGCACAATGTCGCCGCGCGCCGAGACATCCCGGATCGCATCCGCGATCATCTGCACCGGTTTCACCGTCGGGTGCAGCGCGAGTTCATCCATGCGCCCGATCTTGCGGGTGTTGACGCCCCGGTACTGCCAGACATTTGTGCGGTAGCGCCCGTGCTGACCAAGCTCAAAGGTGTTCATATGCGGTGCTTTGCCATTCTTGAAGGCAAAGATCAGCTCGTGCCGTGACCGATAGAAAGTTCCCATGCCGCCATTGTCCTTGACCCAGATGATGAGGTTCTTGACGCCGTCATAGATCGCCTCGCCCGCCGCCAGCATCTCGGTCATGTGGCGCCAATCCATGCAGATGAAGTGGATTGAGCCGTCAAGGCTGTGATCGCGCAGATTGCGCAGGGCGGTGGTGAGGAAGGTGACAAACTCGGCCTGCGTCATCTCCCCAGCCGCCATGGCAAATTCGCGGTGCTGGGTCTTGCCGGAATTGCCGACGTGGCCGTCAATCGGCACATTGTAGGGCGGATCGCTGAACGCCATCCGCGCCTGCTCACCGTCCATCAGCCGGGAAACCACATCCGGATCAAGCGCGTCCCCGCAGATCAGGCGGTGGGTGCCCAACTGCCAGATATCGCCGGGCGCGCAGCGCGACGAAACCTGTGTCGGGATCACATCATCCGCAGGATCCCCTGCCTCTTCCGGCGTAAGCCCCTCGATCAAGCTGTCGATTTCGGCAACGGAGAAACCGATTACGTCAATGTCGAACTCCAGAACGTCCAACGCCAGCATCTCGGCCACCTCGCTGGCCAGCAGGTCTTCATCCCACCCGGCATTCAGGGCCAACTTATTGTCAGCGAGAATATAGGCGCGCTTTTGGGCCTCCGTCAGGGTGTCGATCCGAATGCACGGCACAGTCTTCATCCCGAGCAGGATCGCGGCGCGGACACGGCCGTGCCCTGCGAGGATCATGCGATTGCCATCGATCAGGATCGGCGCCGTAAAGCCAAACTGTTCGATGCTCTTTGCGATCTGTGTGATCTGCACCTTGGAATGGGTCCGCGCATTGCGCTTGTAAGGCTGCAGGTCATGAGGTGAGTAATATTCGACGTTGTGGTCCATGGTCATAACTCGGTTGAGCCCTGACCGACGCATCAGCGCGCTGCCAGGAGCAGTTGACGTTCATTGGTGTTGCGAACCGGGCTTGTGTGGGTATCGACCGAGACGTAGTTTTCGAGCGAACAAAGAGCTGACCGGTAGATCTTGTGTGTGTGGACGGACGACCTGAAGTAGGTTTAAGCCGCCTGTTCTTGACGAGAACAAAATAGCAATACGCAGGTTCTGACAACAGAAATCGATAGCTTTCCCCAAGATTGAAGTCGATTTTTGGCAACGTTTAAAGCAAGTTATCACAGAACTGATACTTCTCAGGCTCACGTCGGCACGAGGGACGCGTGGGAGGTGGCCCATAAACATCGGAGTCGCGT
>JBLINN010000391.1:0-3168 GCA_047639325.1 Paracoccaceae bacterium
CAAAATGCACACCCTACGGCGTTGTGCCCAAGGCCTTGGCCAGTCGCGGCAATCGGGCCTTTTTAAGCAAGGGGCGTATTTGCCATTTATCCCCAGACAGGCGATTGGCCTCGGCCAATACGCGTGTTCCAAGTTGGTCCATACCAGCCTGATCTTCCTGCCGGACTTTGTGCAAAAAACCATCAGGCTCCACCCGGGCGATATCCTGTTCCGCCAGGATGTTTCGGGGGAAATCTTTTTTATTCAATGTCATGATGGCGTCAGCTGATCCAGATACCGCCACCGCCAGCACATGAATATCCGCGACATCCGGCAGCCATATCCGCGCCTCGATCGCCGGAGCAGGCGAAAGCTCAGCCTTGGGCCAACCCGCGCGTAGCAACGCGATTTCGGCCCGGGCCTGCATCTCGCCGGTTGGTCCCAGTTTCACCGCAGCGCGGGCCCATTCTTCGAGGATGCGCGCCGACCAAAGTGGCGTGAAATGACCCAGCCGGGCCGCCCCCAACAGCATTTCGCGCATTACCGTGGGAAACAGCACGCAAGTGTCCAGCACAACCCTCACAACCGGAAGAACACCGCCTTGAGGTATCCGCTTTCGGCCAGTTGTGGCAGTTGCGGGTGATCCGGCCCAGCGGAACCCGTATGGATCAGTTGTGCCACCCGCCCTGCACGGCCAATCCCGCGCGCGCTAGCCGCCCGGAACCGCGACAGATCAGCGGCATGCGAGCAGGAACACAGGCCCAGATAGCCCCCCGGCGCAACCAGGGGCGCTGCCAGCCGGGCCAGACGCTCATAAGCGCGCAAACCGGCCTCGAGCGCCGGTTTGGCCGGGGCAAATGCGGGCGGGTCGCAGATCACCACGTCAAACATTGCGCCCTCGGCCGCCAGTGCCGCCAGCACATCAAATGCATCGCCCTGGCGCGTATCAAACCGGTCGGCCACACCGCTGGCCACAGCGCCTTGCTGCGCCAACGCCAATGCCGGGGCTGATCCATCAACCGCCAGCGCCGACACCGCGCCGCCTGCCAATGCGGCCAGCGCAAAGCCGCCCACATGGGAAAATACATCCAACACCCGCGCGCCATTCGCCAAACGGGCGGTAAAGGCGTGGTTAGGGCGTTGGTCAAAGAACAATCCGGTTTTCTGCCCGCCAACCAGATCAGCCATGTAAGTGGCCCCGTTCATGGTCACCGGCACAGCGGCTGACGGCGCCGATCCGTGCAACACGGCAGCAGAATCGTCCAACCCTTCCAGCGCGCGGGTGCGGCCACTGGCGTTTTTCAACACGTTGCGCACCCCGGTCACGGCCACCAGCGCGGCTGTCAGCTCGGACAGATGCGCATCGGCCCAAGCGGCGTTGGGTTGAATCACGCAAGTGTCGCCAAACCGGTCGATCACCACGCCCGGCAACCCGTCTGCTTCGGCATGGACCAGCCGGTAGAAGGGCGCGTCAAACAGCTGTTCGCGCATCGCCAAAGCCCGCGTTAGCCGGGTTTCGAACCATGCGGTATCCAGTTGCGCGCCTGGATCGCGGTCCAGCATGCGGCAAATGATTCGGGATTTGGTGTTGACCGCCACCAGCCCCAACGGCTGGCGTTTGTCATCCTCCAGCACCGCCAGTGCCCCGGGGGCAAGCGCGCGGGTGCGCCGGTCGGTGACCAGATCATTGGCAAATACCCAAGGGAACCCATGGCGCAGATGGCGAGCATCGGCCTTGGGTTTCAATCGGATTGTGGGGCGGTCGAAAAGGGAAGAGGGTGCTGTCATAGCGCCCTCTTACTCATATTGCCTTTGAGGGGAAAGGCTCAGAGGTTATTCAGTTGCTGATAAAAATCCATTGAAGCATTCTTGTACCCTTCGGGGTTGCTTCGGGGTTGCTCAGCGCTTGGCGGATCACTTCGGTCCCGATGCGGACTTTAGCTTTCTACTGCCAAAACAGATCGCGCCCAAATGGGGCAAATTTCGGACAATTTCAGTTTAATTTGAGGATTGTTCGAACCGATTGCCAAAAACAGGTGCCAGAGCGTGCTGTGTCCAATCCAATCCAATCCAATCGAACGCAACACGCTCTAATCGCGCGGCCGCGACCGCCAACCGCCACGTCTGCGCGGGGCGGCCATATCTATCAGACCCTGTCGCATCACCTCGGTCATCGGATGATCCGGGATGTCACTGGCATAACGCGCCAACAGCGATGTCAGCGCGACGGATGTGTTTTGATCCACCGGCAGGCTTAGCGCCCAGTCAAAGAATATGCTGCGGCATTCCGAGGCGGTGATGCCGTCGATCCGATAGGCCTCGCGGACCAGGCCCTTAGGGTCGAAGGTTGCTGGGTCATCCGTCATCAAGTACCTCTTGCGGCATGGCAGCCGCGATGATTTTTGCAGCGGTGGCATATGTCGTCGTCAACGCGGTTTCAACCTCAGCCAGTGACGCCAGACCGGTGGTCCGGCATAAAAATGCAGCCGCAGCTTCGCCGACCTGCCCGGCAGCGATGGTTTTGCCCGACAAAGCCCGCGTCGCGGTTTGCACTGACCAGCATAAATCATAGCAGCGGGCCAACGCGGTGGCATCCGCGACATCCAACCAACCGGTTGCGACCGTGCCCTGCAATCCGGCAGGCACATCGCGCGCGGCCAACCCAGCCAGCAGCGCCCCGGTCTGGGCCATCAGTTCGATATCCAACAGCCGACCGGCGCCGGTTTTGGCGTCCCAGATGCTGGTGGGGATCTTGGCCGCAGCGATCCGGGCGCGCATGTCGGCCACTGCCGCCAGCACATCTGCGCGGCTGCGCGGGGTGGCCATAATGTCACGACGAAATGCTTCGATGTCGGCCATCAGGTCGGGGCTGCCCGCCACCGGGCGGGCGCGAGTCAGGGCCAGATGTTCCCAGATCCAGGCATCATTGCGCTGGTAATGGGTAAAGCTGGTCCAGCTGGTGGCAACCGGTCCTTGGGTGCCCGAGGGGCGCAGGCGCATATCGACTTCGTACAGACGCCCCTGCGCCATCGGCGCGGTCAGCGCGGTGATCAGTGCTTGGGTCAGGCGGGCATAATAGGGCCGCGTGGCCAAGGGCCGGGGGCCGTCGGACATATCCACGCCATCCGGGTCATAAATCACGATCACGTCCAGATCGGACATCGCATTCAGCCGCCCTGCCCCCAGTGA
>JBLINN010000392.1:0-3151 GCA_047639325.1 Paracoccaceae bacterium
CCGGCTGACAGGGTGCAGGTGCCGCAGACGGTTCCGGTTCATAAACAGACCCTGCCGTCGACCGAGTTGAGCCCGGCAGAACGGCGCAATCGCGAGATCGGCGAAATCCAGCGCGATATTATGATGCGGCGGCGGCGCAAGCTGATCCTGCTGCTGACGCGTTTGTCGTTTTTTGTGGCCCTGCCCAGCCTGATCGTCGGGTGGTATTTCTATTCAGTTGCCACGCCGATGTATGCGGCCAAGGCGGAATTTCTGATCCTGCAGGCAGACAACGCAGGCGGCAGCGGTTTAGGCGGGTTGCTGACCGGCACGCAATTTGCCACCAGTCAGGACAGTATTGCGGTGCAATCCTATCTGCAGTCCAAGGACGCGATGCTGCGGCTGGACCGGGATGTTGGGTTCAAGTCGCATTTCACCCAAAGCTGGATCGACCCGATTCAGCGCCTGTCGGATACCCCGTCCAACGAAGAGGCCTATAAGACCTATTCCAAGAACGTCAAAATCGGCTATGATCCGACCGAAGGTGTGATCCGCATGGAAGTGGTTGCCGCCGACCCGCAGGTCAGTGCGGATTTTTCCACCAGCCTGATTTCCTATGCCGAAGACCGGGTGAACCAACTGAGCCAGCAAAAACGCGGCGACCAGATGAACGACGCGAAGCAAGGCTTTGAAAACGCCCAGATCGAGCGGCGCAAAGCGCAAGAGGCGCTGGTTGGGTTGCAACAAAAGGGTGCCATTCTGGACCCCGAAGGGGTGATCGCCGGGCTGCGCGGCCAGATCAACAATGTCGAAATTCAGTTGCAGGACAAACAGTTGCAACTGGCAGCGTTACAGGACAATCAGCGCCCCAATCAGGCCAAGGTTGACGGCGCCCTGGGCGATATCCGACGGCTAAACAATCTGCTGAGCCGGCTGAAAAACCGGATGATCGACGCCTCGAAAGGCGAAAACTCGTTGGCGCAACTGACAGTGAATATCCAGATGGCCCAGGCCGATCTGGCGACCCGGGACATGATGCTGCAATCGGCACTGCAACAGGTGGAACAGACCCGGATGGAAGCCAACCGACAAGTGCGCTATCTGACCACATCGGTGGAGCCGGTGCCCAGCCAAGAGGCCAGCTATCCCCGGAAATTCGAAAACACGGTCCTTGGTTTTTTGATTTTCTCGGGCATCTACCTGATGATATCGCTGACAGCATCCATCCTGAGAGAACAGGTAACATCATAGACATGAAACAGGTAAACGTCGCCGGTCTGAGCATCGGCAATGATCGCCCGCTGACCATAATCGCTGGCCCCTGCCAGCTGGAAAGCGCTGATCACGCGCAGATGATTGCCGGACGCATGAAAGAGGCCTGCGATGCGGCGGGCGCGCAATATGTGTTCAAGGCCTCGTTTGACAAGGCCAACCGCACCTCGATCACCGGGGTGCGCGGCCCCGGAATGGACGGCGGGCTGGCGATGCTGGACAGCGTCAAACACCAGATCGGCGTGCCGGTGATTACCGACATCCACGCCCCCGACCAATGCGCCCCGGTGGCGCAGGTTTGTGACATCCTGCAAATCCCGGCGCTGTTGTGCCGCCAGACAGATCTGATTTTGGCCGCTGCCGAAACTGGCGCGGCGATCAACGTCAAAAAGGGGCAGTTTCTGGCGCCGTGGGATATGGCCAATATTGTTACCAAGATCGAAAGTACCGGCAACATCCGCATCCTGCTGACCGAACGCGGGACGTCGTTTGGCTATAACGCGCTGGTGGCCGATATGCGGTCCCTGCCGCAGATGGCCGCCACTGGGTATCCGGTGGTGATGGACGCCACCCATTCGGTGCAACAACCCGCCGCCCTTGGCGGATCAACCGGTGGGCAGCGTGAATTTGCCCCGGTGATGGCGCGTGCCGCCGTGGCCATTGGCGTGGCGGCTGTGTTCATCGAAACCCATGAAAACCCCGATCTTTCGCCCTCGGACGGCCCCAACATGATTTATCTTGATCAGATGCCTGCGCTGATTAACACGTTGATGGCACTGGATGAGATTGCTAAGGCAAACCCGATACAACTCTGACGCAATAGTACGAGTATTTCTTATGACCAAACCTGCCACCACAGTGACCCAGAACAGCTGGGAATTTCTGCGCGATTCAATGATCACCCCCACGGGTTTTCGCGAATATGATGCGCGCTGGAAATACCCGGACGAGATTAACCTGCCCGGCATCACAGCCTTGGGGCTGGGGCTGGGCACGCAGATGTATAAGCGCGGGATTGATCCGGTGATTGCCGTGGCCAATGATTACCGCGACTATTCTCTGTCGATCAAAAACGCGCTGATGCTGGGGCTGATGCAGGCGGGAATTGCCGTCAAGGATATCGGCCCGGCAGTGTCGCCGATGGCGTATTTCTCGCAGTTTCATCTGGATATCCCTGCGGTGGCGATGGTAACCGCCAGCCACAATCCTAACGGCTGGACCGGGGTCAAGATGGGATTCGAGCGCCCGCTGACCCACGGCCCCGACGAAATGAACGAGCTGCGCGATATCGTTCTGAACGGGCTGGGCGAGGCCCGACCGGGTGGCAGCTATGAGTTTGTTGATGGTGTCAAAGAGGCCTATCTCGACGATCTGGTGGGCGATTTCAAAATGTCACGCCCGCTAAAGGTAGTTTGCGCCACTGGGAATGGCACCGCGTCGGCCTTTGCGCCTGAACTGTTCGAACGCATCGGGGTCGAAGTTGTACCCAGCCATAACGGGCTGGATTACACGTTCCCGCATTACAATCCGAACCCCGAAGCGCTGGAAATGCTGCATGATATGGCCGATAGCGTGCGCGCCTCGGGCGCGGATTTTGCGCTGGGGTTTGACGGTGATGGCGACCGCTGTGGCGTGGTGGATGACGAGGGCGAAGAGATTTTTGCCGATAAGGTGGGCGTCATCATGGCCCGCGATCTGGCGATCCTGTACCCTGGGTCGACCATTGTGGCCGATGTCAAATCCACCGGGTTGTTCGCCAGCGACCCCGAGCTGCTGAAACATGGCATCAAGGCGGATTACTGGAAAACCGGGCATTCGCACATGAAACGCCGGGTCAAGGAACTTGGCGCGCTGGCGGGTTTTGAGAAATCCGGCCACTACTTTTTGGCCGAACCCATTG
>JBLINN010000393.1:0-3141 GCA_047639325.1 Paracoccaceae bacterium
TGGCTGATGTTGATCTGAACGGCAAATCGGTCGAAGACGTGTCCGACGCTTGGCTTGCCGCCCACAAGGACGCCTGGTCGACCTGGATCAAGTAACCTTGCGACACCAAACCGGGATGGCGTGTTCATGCGCCATCCCACCCCTTTACCCTAAATCCTGTTCCTGCCCCGGCGATGACCCGGGCACATAACAGTCATGCCCGGGGACGACATGGAAAAACCCATCCTTCTCGATTGCCGGAACGTCTGGAAACTCTACGGGGCGCATGCTGATCGGTTTTTCAAAGAGCATGGGCAGCAGCCCACGGGCGAGCAGATAAAATCACGCCAATTAATTGGCGCGGTGCGCGATGCCTCTGTGCAAATCCGCCAGGGCGAGATTTTTGTGATCATGGGCCTGTCCGGCTCTGGCAAATCCACGCTGGTGCGCTGCCTGTCGCGGCTGATCGAACCCACCGGCGGCGAGTTGCTGTTTGAAGGGCGCGATCTGCTGTCGGTCTCCGACAAGGAGCTGATCGAAATCCGCCGTAAGAAAATGGGCATGGTGTTTCAGCATTTCGCCCTGTTGCCACATCTGACCGTTCTGCAAAATGCCGCCTTTCCGCTGGAAATCCAGGGCGTTGACCGCGAAAAACGCGAGGCCCGGGCGCGCGAAGTTGTCGAACTGGTTGGCCTGAAGGGTCGCGAATCCTATTATCCCCGCCAGCTTTCCGGCGGTCAGCAACAGCGCGTCGGCATTGCCCGTTCGCTCGCCGTCGAACCCGATCTGTGGTTCCTGGACGAGCCGTTTTCGGCGCTAGACCCGTTGATCCGGCGCGAAATGCAGGATGAATTCCTGCGCCTGCAATCCTTGCTGCATAAAACCATCGTGTTCATCACCCATGACTTTGACGAGGCGATCCGACTGGCGGACCGCATCGCGGTGATGAAGGATGGCGAAATTGTCCAGGTGGCCACGCCCGAAGAACTGGTGCTGAACCCGGCCACCGACTATGTGCAGGAATTCACCCGTCACATCCCCCGTGCCAAGGTCCTGACCCTGCGCGCCATCATGACACCCGGTGACACCCCCGAGGTCGCCGGTGACCTGCGCGCCGATCAACGCATCGAAGATGTCGCCGACCAGATCGAATCCAACGCCTTGCCGTTTCGTATTGTCGATGCCGATGGCACCCGGCTGGGCCATGTCGGCCGCCAAGCGGTGATCGACGTGCTGATCGGGCGGGGGACGGGGCGGTGACAGCCTTGCTACGCCTGCTGAAAAACCCAACCGCCCTGTTCTGGGGCGGGCTGTTTGCGATAACCTGGCTGTTGTCGCAATACAGCTGGCAGCTTTACAAAGCGCTGGATGCCCGCTGGATCGTCAAATACCCCACCGCCTGGCGCCTGCCGTTGGAAAAGCGGATCAGTGACGCGATGCAATGGCTGGTCGAAGACGCCAATTTCGGCCTGTTCACCTTTCGCGACCTCACCCGTTTCCTCGCCACCCTGATCGAAACCCCCTATGACTGGGTCCGCAACCTGCTGATCGACGGGTTTCACACCGGCATCGGCCAGAACGCCGTCGAAATCGCGCCCTCGCTCAGCTGGATCGCCATCATCGTCACCCTGGCCGCCATGGGGCATTACGCGCGCAACTGGTCACTGGCAGCCCTGGTGGCGGGCTGTTTCCTGTATCTGGCAGTGTTCGGCCAATGGTCCAGCGCAATGGCCACCCTTGCGTCAGTGCTGATCGCGGTGCCGATTGGCGCGGCGGGTGGGCTGTTTCTGGGCATCGCCGCCTATCGCTGGCCGTGGTTCGAAAAGATGCTGCGCCCTGTGCTGGATCTAATGCAAACGGTGCCTGTTTTTGCCTACCTCGTCCCCATCCTGTTCCTGTTTGGCTTTGGCCCGGTCTCGGCGCTGGTGGCCACCATCATCTATGCGATGCCCCCCATGGTGCGCGTCACCACCGTGGCGCTGCAGAATGTGCCAGACGAAATCCATGACGTTGGCATGATGGTCGGCTGCACCCCGCGTCAGCTGATGTGGAAGGTGATTATTCCCACCGCCGCGCCGACGCTGATGGTCGGGGTCAACCAAGTGATCATGCTGTCGCTGAACATGGTGATCATCGCGTCGATGATTGGTGCGGGCGGGTTGGGGTATGACGTGCTGACCGCGCTGCGCCGCCTTGATATCGGTGGCGGGATCGAGGCCGGGGTGGCGATTGTTGTCATGGCCATCGCGCTGGATCGCCTTTCCCAAGCCTTTGCCAAACGCACCGTGGCTGACTCGGAAATCTCGCCCAACCTGAACTTTATCCAAAGACGCCCGTGGCTGACCACGGTTCTGGTCGTCACCATCGGCACCTACCTGCTGTCCACTCTGGTGCCCGCACTGCAAACCTATCCCGAAAGCCTGACGCTTTCGACCGGCACCTTCTGGTCGGATGTGATGAAATACATCAACATCAATTACTTCGACACATTTGAGGCGGTCAAAACCTTTTTCCTCACCTTCATCCTGCTCCCGGTCAAACGCTTCTTTACCGGCATCCCCTGGGCCTGGGGCATCGCGGTAATGTCGCTGATCGGCTGGCGCATCGGCGGCTGGCGGCTGGCGCTGCTAACCGGTGGCTTTTCCGCCTTCATCGCCGCCAGTGGGCTGTGGGACAAGGCGATGGTCACCGTCTACCTGTGCGGCGTGTCAGTGCTGGTGGCGTCGGTGATTGGCATCCCGATGGGCATCGCGGCGGCGCAGAACGATATGGCCAACCGGGTGATCAATTCCTTCATCGACACGCTGCAAACCCTGCCCAGCTTTGTCTATCTGATCCCGGTGGTGATGCTGTTCCGGGTCGGCGATTTCAGCGCGATGATCGCCGTGGTGTTATATGCGCTGGCCCCCGCCGTGCGCTATGCCGCGCATGGCATCCGCAATATCGACCCACAACTGATCGAGGCCGGTCTGGTCTCTGGCTGCACCCCGCGCCAATTGCTGTGGCGGATCAAGCTGCCGATGGCCTTTCCCGAATTGCTGCTGGGCCTGAACCAGACCATCATGCTGGCCCTGTCGATGCTGGTGATCACCGCGCTGGTCGGTACCCGCGATCTGGGCCAACAGGTCTATATCGCGCTGACCAAGGCCGATACCGGGCAGG
>JBLINN010000394.1:0-3137 GCA_047639325.1 Paracoccaceae bacterium
CGGCGGTGAATGGGTGGATGCCTTGTCCGGCGAAACCTTTGCCTCAACCAATCCGACCACCGGTGCGGTGCTGGCGACGGTTCCCCGAGGTCGCAAGGCGGATATTGACCGTGCTGTTGCCGCTGCACGGGCGGCTTTGCAAGGGCCTTGGGCGCGTTTTACGCAGATGGACCGGCAAGCCGTTTTGTTGAAACTGGCCGATCTGGTGGACCGGCATTTCGACGAAATTGCAACCATAGATACGCTGGATATGGGAGGTCCGATTGCACGCACTATCCTTGGCCGTCGCCGGGCCATCGGGCTGTTGCGATACTATGCGGGGCTGGCGACCGGCATTCAGGGCCACACGATTCCGAATTCGGCGCCGGGCAATCCGCTGGCCTATACGCTAAAGGAACCGGTTGGTGTTGTGGGGGCCATCAATCCGTGGAATGGCCCGTTTGGCCTGTCGGTCTGGAAGCTGGCCCCGGCACTGGCGGCAGGGTGTACTGTGGTTCTGAAGCCCGCCGAACAGGCCCCTTTGTCGGCGCTGTTTCTGGGCCAGTTGTGCATGGAGGCCGGTATTCCGCCCGGTGTGGTCAATGTGGTCACGGGGTATGGTGACGCCGGTGCCGCGCTGGCCGAGCACCCGGGAGTGGACAAAATCGCCTTTACCGGCTCAACCGAGGTCGGACAATCAATCATCCGCGCCTCGGCCGGTAACGTAAAACGGGTGTCGATGGAACTGGGCGGAAAATCCCCCAACATCATCTTTTCCGACGCCAATCTGGCCAAAGCGATTCCGGCGGCAGCGATGGCGGTTTACCAGAATTCGGGGCAGATATGTTCAGCCGGCACCCGTCTTTTTATCGAGGACCGGGTTTACGACGAAGTCGTCGAAGGCATCGCCAATTTCACCAAAACGCTGGTTGTCGGCGACCCAATGGACCCAAATACCGATCTTGGCCCGCTGGTCAGCCGCAGCCAGCAGGAAAAGGTCGCAAACTATATTGCTCTGGGCACTTCGGAAGGTGCCAAAATGCATGTCGGCGCTGAATGGAAGCCGACAGATGCGCTGGCTGCTGGCAATTTCGTCGCCCCTACCCTGTTTGGCGAGGTGACTGATGCCATGACCATCTGCCGCGAAGAAATCTTTGGACCGGTGATTTCGGCGATCCGGTTTTCAGATTTAGACGAGGCAATCCGGCGCGCCAACGACACCCGCTATGGTCTGGGCGCTGGCGTCTGGAGCCGGGATATCAACAAGGCCAATAAGGTCGCCGCCGGGCTTCAGGCCGGAACGGTTTGGGTCAACTGCTATCAGGTGATGGACCCGGCAGTGCCGTTTGGGGGCTATAAGATGAGCGGTTATGGCCGTGAATCCGGCCCCGAACATATGGAAGAATTCCTGCAAACCAAAGCGATCTGGGTCATGCCCGACGAAACCGAATGAGGCGGGAATGAACGTAAATCCAGACAATGCCGCCAACAGCATCAAGCCGTTGACGGGCATCACCGTCGCGGATTTCTCGCTGGTGATGGCCGGGCCGTTCGCCTCGCGCCTGCTGGCGGATATGGGGGCCGATGTCATCAAGATCGAACCGATTACCGGGGATGACATGCGCACGCGATTGCCGCTGCGCGACGGCTTCAGTACCTATTTCGGGCAATTGAATGTCGGAAAACGATCCATTGCCGTGAACCTGAAAACGCCCGAGGGTCTGGCGGTAGCGCGGGAAATTGCCGAACGGGCCGACGTGGTGCTGGAAAACTTTCGCCCCGGCGTTATGCAACGGCTTGGGCTTGATTTTGAGACCCTCAGCAAGGTCAATCCGCGTCTGGTCTACTGCGCCATTTCGGGGTTCGGGCAAACTGGTCCCGCCAGCAAGAACCCGGCCTATGCGCCGGTTGTCCACGCGGCCAGCGGTTTTGATCTGGCCAACATGTCCTATCAGGATAACGCAACCAAACCCGGCAATACCGCGATCTTTATGGCTGACGTTCTAGGCGGCACTTATGCCTTTGGGGCCATTCAGGCGGCGTTGTTGCAACGTGCGCAGGACGGGCGCGGTCAGATGGTTGATCTGTCGCTGATGGACTGCATGCTGAACATGATGATCTTTGAATGCCAGGAAGCGCAGTTTCCCGTCAATTCGCCGCGCCACATATATACCCCGATGAAGGCCGCCGATGGGTTTGTCATCGCAGCCCCCCTAAGCCAGAAAAACTTTGACGCAATGGCGCAGGTGATCGGCAATCCTGACTGGACCAAGGACGCCAAATTCGCCACCACCGCCCTGCGCGAACGCCACTGGCACCCGATGATCCACGAGATCGAGAAATGGACAATCACTCGCCCGGCGCTGGAATGCGAACAGACCTTCATGGCCGCCGGTTTGCCCTGTTCACGCTACAAAACCGTAGCCGAGGCAATGGACTGGGAGCAGACCCGGCACCGCGCCACGATGCGCCCGGTGGCCGATGGCGCAGGCGCGTTCAACACCACCAATCCACCTTTCCTGATGTCTCGCAATCCCTATGATAATCCTCGTGTGCCATCGTTGGGCGAGCAATCCCGCGATATTCTGGCGCAGTTCATGGGCGCAGCCGAAGTTGACCGCCTGCTGGCCTCAGGAGGGGTGCGATGATCATCAAGGAATCCTTTGACTATATCATCGTCGGCGGGGGCTCGGCTGGGGCGGTGATCGCCAACCGCCTGACGGCCGATCCGGCCATCCGCGTGGCATTGGTCGAGGCAGGCGAAACCGACCGGCGGTTTCCCTCAAACCTCAAGACCTTGCTGCCATTTGGAAACGTGTTTCTGTTGTCCGACAGCCGCTACAACTGGCAATACGCCTATGATGCCGCGCCCGAGGTCGGTGGTCGTGAAATCAACTGTCCGCGCGGGCGGATGTTGGGCGGTTGCACCGTGCTGAACGGCGCCGTCTATATCCGGGGCCATGCGCATGATTATGATGACTGGGCGCAATACGGGATCAAGGGCTGGAATTTCACCGACGTTCTGCCCGCCTTCAAAGCACACGAAAACTGGCACGGACCAGACAGCCAATTTCACGGAACCGGCGGTGAACTTGATGTTGACAGCTTACGCTCGCCCAACCCCCTGGCCCGGGCCTTTGTCGCGGCGGGGGTTCAGG
>JBLINN010000395.1:0-3135 GCA_047639325.1 Paracoccaceae bacterium
AACGTGGTGGTGACCGCGCTTTTGAACTGCAATTCACCGCTGGTTTGGGATGAAACCATGCTGCAATCCTTGCGGATCTACGCGCAAGCGAACCAACCGGCCTTGTTGACGCCGTTCCTGTTGGCCGGGGCCAGTGGGCCTGCCAGCCCGATGGGCGGTGTGGCGCAATTGATTGCCGAGGCGTTGGCTGGCATGGCCTATGCACAAATCATCAAACGCGGCTGCCCGATGGTGCTGGGTGTGGCGCTGTTTGGTGTTTCGATGAAAACCGGCGCGCCGATGTGTGGCACGCCCGAACCGAGCTTGATGAACCTGCTGGTCGGGCAGATGGCGCGGTTTTACGATGTTCCTTGGCGGTCCTGCACCATGTGGACCGGCGGAAAAGCGGTGGATTTACAGGCGGGCTATGACAGCGCTAACACCATGTGGCCGGTTCTGTTGGGGGGGTGCAATTACATCATGCACGCCGCTGGATTCGTCGAAGGTGCGCTGGGCGTATCGTATTCAAAATGGGTGCAGGATTCCTATCAGCTGGACGGGTTTTACCGCTTTTTCCGGGGTTTGCAGGATGAAGACCTGGATGCCATTATCGGTGACATTTCAGATGTTGGCCCCGGCGGGCATTTTTTGGGCACCACGCATACACGGGAAAACCCGTTTGTTGTCAATCCCTTGCAGAACAACGACAGCTATGAACAATGGGTCGAGGATGGTGCGAAAAACGCAGACATCGTCGGGCAGGAAGAGGCCAAGCGTTTGCTTGACGGCTTTGAAGCACCGCCACTGGCGGGCGACATTGACGCGGCTTTAAGCGAGTTCACGGCCAAGCGTAGTGCGGTTTCAACCACGGGGTAAAGTGCCGGTCTTGATCCTAAAGTATGGCACCAAGACCGGAAACCAGCCGGTCGAAATCCTCGTCAGTGTTCCACAGATGCGGCGTGATCCTAAGCGAGCCACCGCGCTCGGACAGATAAACACCGTCCTTTGCCAATTGTTGCAACAAGTCCTTAGGCGCGTCTTTTGGCAATTCGGCACCGATGAAATGCGGGCCACGCGCGGCCTCGGGCGTGGGTGACAGGCCCAATGCGGTCAGCCGCGCACTTAGGGCTGTGTTCCTGCCCGCCAATGTTGCCTCGATATTGGCGACGCCCCAGTCCGTTAGCTGCTGCAAAGCTGCGACAACCCCCGGCATCAGGGCGAAATTGGCCCGCTCGCCCATGTCATAGCGGACTGCCCCCCGGCGCATATTCGTCGGTGTAGTTCACCAGCCCGGCGAAATCCTGACTGTCTTTACGGGCGACCAGCCCTCTTCCAGCGGTTCGCCGTCGCGTTGATGCGGTGCAGCATACAAAAAACCGGTCGCATAAGGGCCAAGCAACCATTTGTAACAGGCCGCGACCGCAAAATCGGGCCGGATGGCGGCGAAGTCCGTGACCATCGCCCCAGCCGATTGCGTGAGATCGAGAACGAGCGCGCTGCCCGTTTCGTCGCACCGAGCACGCACGGCCGCCAAATCTATCACCGCACCGTTGGTCCACAGCACGTTTGGCAAGGCCGCAACCGCACAACGTTCGTCAATGGCCGCCAGCACCGCGTCGGTCAGGGTTTCGCCGTTCGCCGCCTCAACCCGGATCACCTCGCCGCCTTGTTCGCGCACCAAACGCTGCCACGGATAGACATGCGACGGAAACTGGTTCGCCAGCATTACCACCCGACGCCCCGGCCCGACGCGCAGGTTTTTGGCCGCTGTTTCCATACCGTAAGACGCCGACGGCACCATCGCCACGCCTGCGGGATCGGCATTGAGCAGACCCGCAAACAACGCGCGGGCGTGATCCACGCTGTCGTAAAAATCCGGGATCGTCAGGGTCCAAGGGGTGGATTTCATGCGCACGCCGCCGTCAATCGCGTCGACCACAGAATGCATCAGCGGCGACATATAGGCGGTGTTCAGATAGGCTACCTCGGGCGGGATCGAAAAAGTTGGCGTTGGCAGGAAATCATGGCGCGCTCCGTTTCTTTTGCCAAACAGTGGTGGGGATTCGCCCGTGTTTGGTCTGCGCATTGTTGCCGTCATTGTTGGCGGTTTCAATGCTTGGTGCGACGGGGTGCTTGCAAAAGTATTCCGGTTGTATACAAAAAGTATACTAACGGAGAATCGCCTTGCCCAAAGACAGCAAACTCAATTGTCTGACCGACTTGCGCACCCGCATCCTGACCCTGGATATCGCGCCGGGCGAGGATCTGGACGAGGCCAATCTGTGCGAGACATACGGCATTTCCCGCACACCGCTGCGCGAGGTTTTGCAACGTCTGAACGGCGAGGGCTATGTCCGGCTGGAACAAAATCGCGGCGCCAAGGTGGCGTCGATGGATTTGGCGGTGATGCGCAGTTTCTTTCAGACCGCCCCGCTGATCTATGCCACGGTTTCCAGACTGGCCGCCGAAAACCGGCAGGCGCGGCAGATCGGTCCGCTTAAAGACACCCAAAACCGCTTTCTTAAGGCGATTTCGTCAGGGGATGCGGGGGGTGCCGCCATTCACAACCATCGCTTCCACGAACAGATCGGCGAAATGGCGCAAAACCCTTATCTGTTGCCCAGCCTCAGGCGGATGCTGATCGACCACACACGGCTTGGCCAAACCTTTTACCGGCCATCGTCACCGGCGGAAACCGTGCTGATCATCAAGGCGGGCCAACATCATGACCTGATGATCGACGCGATCGAGGCGCAAAACCCAGACCTTGCAGTCGAATTAACACTGGAACACTGGGACCTGTCGCGCGACCGTCTGGAACGCTTTGTACGGCCTGATCCGTTACCGCTTGATATGATTTCGTTAAAGGACACAAAACATGCAGTTTGAAGGCATCTATACCCCGGTGGTTACGCCGTATCACAGCGATTTTTCCCCAAATCTTGAGGCCCTAGCCGCCGCGATTGAATTCCTGATCGATGCCGGTGTGCATGGCATCGTCGTGGCCGGAACCACGGGTGAATATTACGCCCAGACCATGCAGGAACGCATTGACCTGATGCCTGTGTGCAAATCCCTGATCGCAGGCCGGGTGCCGATGATTGTCGGCACGGGGGCCATGCGGACCGAAGACAGCATCGTTTACGCTGAGGCAGC
>JBLINN010000396.1:0-3127 GCA_047639325.1 Paracoccaceae bacterium
TGGTGCCTGCTGCCACCGCCGCCCGGATCGCCAGAATACCCGAATGGTTATAGGTGCCATCGCCGATATTCTGGAACACATGTGGCGTCTTGGAAAACGGCGCCTCGCCGATCCAGTTGGCGCCCTCGCCCCCCATATGGGTGAAACCCAGCGTATCGCGATCCATCCACTGTGCCATAAAGTGACAGCCAATCCCGGCATAGGCCCGGCTGCCCTCCGGCACTTTGGTGCCGGTGTTATGCGGACAACCCGAACAGAAATACGGCAGACGCGCGGCGATCTCTTCGGCGTTATCAGCACGGCGCGCATCATCGATCCCGGCCAACCCGGCGCGAATGCCATCGGTCTCGCGGCCCTCGTCGATCAGGATTTCTCCCAGCTTTTCGGCAATCATCACCGGGTCCAACGCCCAGCGTGTCGGGAATAACTCTGGTCCGTGCATCGACCCAGCGCCGCCGCCCTTGTGCCAGCCCCAGACACGCCGCCCATTGCGGTTGTCGAAAATAGCCTCTTTGATCTGCACCTCGATCAGTTTGCGCTTTTCTTCGACCACCACGATCAGGTCCAACCCGTCGGCCCAATCCTGAAAGCCTCTCATATCCAGCGGGAACACCTGCCCCACCTTATAGGTGGTGATCCCCAACCGGTCGGCCTCGGCCGCGTCAATGTTCAGCAAAGACATCGCATGTTGCAGATCCAGCCAGTTCTTGCCCGCCGCCACAAACCCGATCTTGGCGCCCGGCTTGCCCCACATGCGTTTGTCGATCTTGTTGGCATGGGCAAACGCCTCGGCGGCAAAGCGTTTATAGTCGATAATCCGCGCCTCTTGCGGAATGCGGTCATCCACCAGCCGGATGTTCAACCCGCCCTCTGGCATATCAAACTCCGGCGTGACCAAAGACATCCGCTGAGGGTCGCCATCCACCACCGACGTCACCTCGATCGTGTCCTTCATGGTCTTCAGGCCAACCCACAGCCCGGAAAACCGTGACAGCGCCATGCCGTAAATGCCGTAATCCAGAATTTCCTGCACGCCAGCCGGACTGACAATCGGCATATAGGCATCCATCAACGCCCATTCGGATTGATGCAAAACGGTGCTGGATTCCCCGGTGTGGTCATCCCCCATCGCCATCAAAACCCCGCCCAATGGCGAGGTGCCCGCCATATTGGCGTGTTTGATCACATCGCCAGACCGGTCCACCCCCGGCCCTTTGCCGTACCACAACCCAAAAACCCCGTCGAACTTGCCATCGCCGCGCAGTTCCGCCTGTTGGGCACCCCACAGCGCCGTGGCGGCCAGATCCTCGTTCAGGCCCAGCTGGAACGTAACGTCATATTCGGCCAGCGGCTTGGCCGCGCGTTCCATATGCAGATCCACCGCCCCAAGGGGCGAGCCGCGATAGCCTGTTACCAATCCGGCCGTATTATGCCCCGCCGCCCGGTCGCGTTCCTTCTGCATCAGCATCAGTCGCACCAGCGCCTGCGTCCCGTTCAACAAAATCGGACTTTTGGTCAGATCGAACTTGTCGTTCAGCGAAATTTTCTGGGTACTCATCTGGCGTCTCCCCACACTGGACTGGAATATTTGGGTATTGATACAACAATAGGTCATAAATTCTGACCTGCATAGGTGTTTTTCCAGCGCCTTTCATGCTATATCAATGGCAACCTCTGCCTTACTTCCTTTCATACAGGCACAACGCGACAGATCGAAAGTTATTGCAATGGATTGGGACAAGCTCAGAATATTTCATGCCGTGGCGGATGCTGGCAGCCTGACCCATGCGGGCGACAAGCTGAACCTGTCGCAATCGGCTGTCAGCCGTCAGGTGCGCGCGCTGGAAGAAAGCCTGAACGCTACCTTGTTTCACCGCCACGCGCGGGGGCTGATTCTGACGGAACAGGGCGAATTGCTGTTCGACGCCACCGCCGCCATGACCAAACGCCTG
Organism: Paracoccaceae bacterium; assembly: GCA_047639325.1. Lineage (GTDB taxonomy): Bacteria > Pseudomonadota > Alphaproteobacteria > Rhodobacterales > Rhodobacteraceae > NVQY01. Next base: position 1,953 of record JBLINN010000396.1, read on the forward strand.
GATGCCGCGTCGGCCCGCATCCGCGACAGTGACGAAGAGGTGTTCGGCGACTTGCGCGTCACCACCACCTTTGGCTTTGGCACCCTGTGGTTGGCCCCGCGCCTACCCAAGCTGTACGAAAAATACCCCGAACTGAAAATTGATCTGATGCTGGAAGAACGGGTTCTGGACCTGCCCATGCGCGAGGCCGACGTTGCCATCCGGATGAAAGAACCCAGCCAAGCCGATCTGATCCGCAAACGCCTGATGACGGTTCAAATGAAACTGTATGCCTCGCGCGACTATCTGGATCGCGAAGGCATACCGCAACGGATTAGCGACATCGCCGATCATCGGCTTGTCTGCCAAAACCCCAGCTCAACCCAAGTCGGTGCTGGTGCCGTGCTGGTGCAACAGCTGATGACCTATGATCCGCAATCCCTGCTGACCGTAAACAACTATTTCGGCGTGTTGCAGGGGGTTCTGAACAACCTGGGAATCGGTGTTCTGCCCGATTACGTGGTCGAGGATTTTCCGCAACTTGTGCATGTCCTGCCCGAGATCGAATCGGCGGATGTCCCTGTTTTTCTGGCCTATCCGGAAGAGCTGCGTCACTCAAAGCGCATTTCAGCCTTTCGCGATTTTGTGCAAGATGAAATTATTGCACATCGCAAGCAATTGAGGCAGCTCGGAAAAATCTAAGCTATGCGCTGGGTGCATATCAGGATTGCTGCACATGCGGCATTATGCAACTTGAATGAGTCAAGTGTGATGCCTAAATCATCAATTGAAGGCGATGGCGCTTAATTTCTCATCATCTTCATACCTCCCTGTTGGACTTCGGCCGAGCTTAGTGCTCGGCCTTTTTTTTGGCGAATCGGCGCGCCCGCGCCTTTGCGGTCGGCACGTGATCTTTGGCGGCACGATGCCTGCTGGTAATTTGACGCGGATATCGCCTGCGGATTGCCCGACCGCGCCAACGCGCGAAACCCATGTGTAAAAAGGCAGATGGATCGCGCTAATTCCGTCTTGCATTGCCGCACGCGATCCGGCACATAGCCCACTCACGGAGAGGTGGCCGAGTGGTCGAAGGCGCACGCCTGGAAAGTGTGTAGGCGGGTGACCGTCTCCAGGGTTCGAATCCCTGTCTCTCCGCCACGCATACCTGTAAGGTATTATTTTTATTGACTTTTGCG
>JBLINN010000397.1:0-3106 GCA_047639325.1 Paracoccaceae bacterium
ATTCGAGCGTTCTGACCCATGCAAGCGCCGCCCAGGGCCAAAAACGCTTGATCAGTAAGCGAAATCAGCTGATCTTGGCATCAAGTGGCATGCCACTTGGGGAATGTCGGTTTAAAAAAGTTTCGACCATTGCATTATCAAAACAGTTTCCTTTTCCGCTTATAGAAACTTCGAAGGTGTGTTTCTTCAGGCGCTTTTGATGGTCGTTTGAGCAGTATTGCGCCCCACGATCCGGGTGATGGATGCATTCCTTGGGCGGTTTGCGCAGAGATTGCGCAGAGATGTACGCAGATCTACGGCCATATCCAGCGCCCGGATGGCCAGATCTCGTTTCATGCGATTACTGACAGCCCAGCCAATGAAACGGCGTGAGTACAGGTCAATGATTGCGGCCATACAGCCAGCCCTCGCGCGTCCATATAAAAAGAGATGTCTCGGGACATTGCTACGCAATACCCTGCAGGACAACGGATGTTTCTGAACCCACTTGTTAAGGGCCAGAACCCCAACCCCAGGATCTGAGGAAAGCTGTGGCCTGGTAAGCCCGCTGGTCAACGCCATACGCACAGCATCACAGCATCACGGCGGAATTCTTCGGTATGTTTCTTTGCCATCTCTGCTTCTGCTTCATAGCAAATATCGCTCGAAAGAGACCGGAACTGGACCGCGACAAGACCAGACGCCGATGGTGCAATGCTGACGCCGGGGTTTCTGGGGGTCTATCCCCGCGGCTTTGCTGGTCGATCCGACCATACCGGACAATTGACCGACGGGCCGGTAATGCAAAGCTATGACTTGTCAGATGCGCGCCTGCTGGTGGTTGGGTCGGATCATGCGTTGCTATGCTATCGGGCGGATTTCAAGCGGGCCGGATCGGACAAGGCCGAGGCAATGTTCATCAGTTCCCTACGGGAAAACACCTAAACAGGCCGGCGCAACAGCTTTTTCCAAGACACGCCTGCGGCAGATCATTGACGCCCGCGCGCGCGCGCCGCATCCTGATACTATGACATTTGCCAGTAAAATCACCCGCCTGCCACGCGCTTTTGATGCTGCTTTGGGGGCCGAGGCCCGCGCCGCCATCCCTAGTGCTGTCGGGGACTTCGCCGCCTTGATCGAAGGGGCAGGCGGGTCCAGCCCCTTTCTGAAAACCCTGATCGAGCAAGAATCCATCTGGCTGGCCGGTGCTGTCGACGACCCCGACGCCGCCGTAGTCGACTGTTTCGCGGAGGCGACAAACCTGCCACCGGACCAGCTGAAACCGGGATTGCGACGGGCCAAGCGGCGGATCGCGCTGTTAACGGCGCTGGCCGATCTGGCGGGCGTTTGGCCGTTGGAACGGGTCACGGCAGTGCTAACCGATTTTGGCGCCCTGGCCTGTGATCTGGCTGCCAAGGCCGAAATTGCCGCCCTGATCCGACGCGGTAAGCTGCCCGGCCAGACCAGCGATGACGTGGCCAGTGCCGCCGGGCTGGTGGTGCTGGCGATGGGCAAGATGGGCGCGCACGAGCTGAATTATTCGTCGGATATCGACCTGATCTGCCTGTTTGACGAAACGCGCTATGATCCGGATGACTTTTACGAGGCGCGCCAAGGCATGGTGCGGGTCACCCGCAACATGTGCGCCACGCTGAGTGATCGCACGGCCGATGGCTATGTGTTCCGCACCGATCTGCGCCTGCGCCCGGATCCCGCGGTCACTCCGGTCTGTATGGCGATGGAAGCGGCGGAACGTTACTACGAAAGTTTGGGCCGCACATGGGAACGCGCCGCCTATATCAAGGCACGCCCGGCGGCGGGTGATCTGGCGGCGGGGGCCCGGTTTCTGGAGATGCTGACGCCGTTTGTGTGGCGTCGCCATCTGGATTTTGCCGCCATTCAGGACGCCCACGACATGCGCCTGCGCATCCGTCAGACTAAGCGCACCGGCGGGCCTCTATCTGTTCCGGGGCATGACATGAAGCTGGGGCGCGGCGGTATCCGCGAGATCGAATTTTTCACCCAAACCCGTCAGCTGATCGCCGGTGGGCGCGACCCGTCCTTGCGCCTGCGCGGCACCACCGAAGGGCTGGCGGCACTGGCGGACAAAGGCTGGGTACCGCCCGAGGTTGCCGCGCAACTGACCGATCATTACCGCGCCCACCGCGAGGTGGAACACCGCATCCAGATGGTGAATGACGCGCAAACCCATACGCTGCCCAGCTCCGCTGATGGTATCGAACGGATTGCCTGCCTGATGGGCACCGATACCGCCAGGTTGACGGCTGACCTGACCCGACGGCTGACCGAAGTGCATGATCTGACCGAAGGTTTCTTTGCCCCCGACGCCGCGCCGGGGCCCACCGCGCGTGATGCAGATGACACGTTGGACACGTCGATCATGGCGCGTTGGCCCACCTATCCGGCCCTGCGATCCCAACGCGCGGCGCATATCTTTGAGCGTCTGAAGCCCGAGCTTCTGTCGCGCCTGTCCCGCACTGCCCGCCCGGACGAGGCGCTGTTGGCGCTGGATGGGTTTCTGGCCGGATTGCCCGCCGGGGTGCAACTGTTTTCGCTGTTTGACGCCAACCCACAGCTGATCGACCTGTTGATCGATATTGTCGGCACCTCATCCGCGCTGGCCGAACACCTGTCGCGCAACTCGGGCGTGTTTGATGCGGTGATTGGCGGTGATTTCTTTGCCGATTGGCCGGGGCAGGGCGCGCTCCTGGACGAGCTATCAGCGCTTTTGGCAGCCGAAAGTGATTATGAAACCCAACTGGACGCCACCCGGCGCTGGACCAAGGAATGGCATTTCCGCATCGGCGTGCACCATCTGCGCGGGCTGATCAACGGGGCAGATGCCGGGACGCAATATGCCGATCTGGCAGGGGCGGTGATTGCAGCGCTGGCGCCCGTCGTCGTGCAGCAATTTGCGCTGAAACATGGGCAGCCCCCGGGGCGCGGCGCCGCGGTACTGGGCATGGGATCACTGGGGGCCGGGCGGCTGAATGCGATGTCCGATCTGGACGTGATCGTGATTTATGACCCGGATGGCGTGGATATGTCCGACGGCCCCCGGCCCTTGGCCACGCGGCCCTATTATGCCCGCCTGACCCAAGCACTG
>JBLINN010000398.1:0-3077 GCA_047639325.1 Paracoccaceae bacterium
GTTCCGACCTTTCCGACGCCGTTGCCTGCAATGGTGATTTGCCCGCCATATCTCATCCTCCAAATCAGATACCGAAACAGAATCACACCCGACAATCGTTGGCCAGCCAAAACCAACCCGCTTAGGTGTAGGGATCAATCAGGAAACAGAATGTCCGGTGAAAATACAGATGCTCACCATTCAGATCGACCTGCCAGATCTGCGTTTCACGGACGAAATCGATCTGATAGATCACCGTTCCGGAACAGGACGCGCCTTTGTGCGCCATAGCGTTCTGGAAACTGACCGTCACTTGCGCCCCGGGTTCCAGCGGCACTGTCACGGGCTGCGCTTTGGTCGGCACGCCAGGGGCCTCGGCGTACAGCCATTTGCCGTTATAGTTCCACTGCATACAAGTCAGCACCAGCTCGCTGTCTTTGCGCACATCGCCCGCAGTGGCACTGATCCCGGTCATTGTATATCCGGTTCCCTGCAGGTGGTATTGCCCCTGCCCCGAGACCGGGCCATCAACTTCGGGCAGCGTGAAACTGAACGTATCAGTTGATATCTGATGATCCACAAAAGTCGGGTATGTGCAGATTAGATCGCCCCGAACTGTCAAAGTCGCCTGGCGGGGCTGGGCCGCTGCCTGCGTAGCGCCAAACAAGGCCACGGCGGCCATCAGTGTCAGTTTCCTGGTAAACCGTCCTGTTGGCAAATGACGCATGCATATGGCCCCTTGCTAAAAGCCGCCTTAGTGTCGGTCGTCAAACTCGATCTCGTCCCGGTTCAGATCGCGGATCGCAACGGCCGTGTCCTGCGCCTTGCTCAGCGACCACCGGATACGCGTAGCATACTCCATTGCGCGGCCAGACAGAACGATCTGTTTTGTCGCGCGTGGCTTCAGACGGCCATTTTCCAGATAAACGCTTGGCTCCAACGCCAGATCAAACGTGCCATCATGGCGGAACACCCAGATTTCTCCGCTTTTCTGCGCCATCGACACCGCCGCCCCGCCCAGATCCAGCGCCGCGTCCACGTCCGGATGCAGATGCAGGCGGATGGCAAAGCCGATCCCGCCAAGCGATCGTTGATCCATTGCCTTGTCAAACTGGCGCTTGGCGGCATCGTCCATCGCCAGCAACATGTCTTCGCCCGCCATGCCACGCCCGTCATAAACCAGTTCCAGCGTGCGCGCATGCGTCAGGCCAAAACCGCGCACATAGCCATCATGCCCGCCCTGAAACCGGATACCATCCGTCATTTCCGACATTTCAACCGGCACATGGGTTGGCCCATCGACCAGCGATTCCACGCCGGTGCCGCGCGCCGGTTCGGTCAGCCGAGCACTGGAATGACGCGCCAGACACAGGGTGGAATGCGATGGCGTGGCCCGTCCCGCCCGCCGCCATTCCTGCCCAAAGGTCCCACCCGCCCCGCAATTGACAATCAACGGACGCCGCCCCGACGTCAGCTCAAACGCCAGCGTCGACGCATGGGCGTTGCCCGATGCCACCCCGGTTGGCGGCGGGCTGGCATCAACAATCACACTGGTGCGCCGGGCCGACAGACGGGCATAACCCATCGCCAGCCCCTCGGCGTGATGTGGTTTGACATGGCTGGCGGCCAGCGCGTGATCCAACCGGCCTTCCAATCCCCGCCCCCCACCATGAAACCGCGCCAAGCCGCCATCAGCATGGCGCAGCACCCGTAACGTGGGGGCGATGCGTTCTATCGCTGCGGTGTGTGCCGGCGGGGCGCCGCGCCCTGCCTCGTGCAGGGCCGCTGCGGCCCAGGTCAGCAGGGTAAACACCTCTAACAGTTCTTCGGGGTTGCGGGTGGTCAGGCCACCCTGATCGTTGATTTGGGTTTCGCATTCATGCACCAAGGCGCGCACCGCCGGATCGGCCAGCTCTTCGCGCCCTTCCAGCGATAACCCGGCGTAGATCAACCCTGTCAGTGCCTGAAATCGCGGCAGGCCCGGGGCTGCGACGTGCCAACGCTTGCTTAGAAACCAAGTTTGCCGGGTCAGCGCGTTGAAAAACACCCGACTAAACTCGCTATCCTGTCCGCGCAGTAAAAACAGCGCGTGGTTGATCCAGCGGATCACCCGCCGCCCGGTCAGATCGGGCGTCCATCCCGGCCCCTGCCCCGCGCCATAAAGGTCAATCCAGCCGCGCAACCAAGTCTGCGCCTTGTTACGCGCCGCCAGATCGCCCACAGCGGCCAGATCGTCCAGCCAGCCAAAGCCGTGGCGTTCGTCGTCATAAGCCGCATTGGGGGATTCGATCCGCCACATATCGGCATCGGGGGATTCCACCAGATATCCGGCCAGCAGCAAATTGCCCGCAATCATCTGACGCCCACGCGCAAAACTGCCCACGGTGCGGGGTTCGGGTTGCGATACAAACCCGGTCGCAGGTTTTTGCCGACGGCTTAGCCGGGCATAAAACCGGTTCAGGAACCGTGACCGGCGACCGGCCATTGTGTCAGGACTGGACATGCGCTCTGCCTCTTACGCTCTTTGGCGTTTGCGCTGATCATAGCTTGTCCGCCTGCTCAAGTCACCGATGAAACAACACCGCGCGTCAGATCAGGCGGCTTTGCGCAGACAGGCGATGTAAAACCCGTCCATTCCGCCCAGATCAGGCCAGTAATCCGGGCGCAATCGCAGCCCGCCTTCGTCGGTCATCCACGCCGAATCGACGCCCGGCAAGTCCATCGCAGCTCGATCCACAGTCATGTCGGAATGCGCCTCCAGCGCCTCTTCGATCTGCACCTCGCCTTCGTCCGGCAGCAAGGAACAGGTGCAAAACACCATCCGCCCGCCGGGTTTCAGCAGGGTCCAGGCATGGGCCAGCATTTGCGCCTGCAACGCGATCAGCCCGGCAAATTCCGAGCCGTCCTTGGCGTGTGGCAAATCAGGATGGCGACGAATCGTGCCGGTTGCCGAACAGGGTGCATCCAGCAGGATCGCGTCATATTCCCCCTGATGGGTCAGCGCATCGCCAACCTGAATATCCGCGCTCAGCCCGGTACGCTCCAGGTTTTCACGCACCCGGTTCATCCGGGAATCCGAGATATCCAACGCCACCACG
>JBLINN010000399.1:0-3065 GCA_047639325.1 Paracoccaceae bacterium
CAGATCCTTAAGCATCGGTTCGGCCCGATCGAACGCGTCCTTGTCCCCTGCGGCCATGATGTTCAGCAATCCGTCCTTGGCGTGCGAAGGTGTCCGGCCAAGCGGCGCGTCAAGGTAGTGCCCGCCTGCCGCCAAAACTTCGTCTCCCAGACCGCGGGTGCTGCCGGGCAGTGATGTGCCAAAGTCGATAACAATGCCACCTTTGCGCAAACCGCCAATCACCCCTTCCGCGCCGCGCATCCGCGCCTCGACACTGTCCGAGGTATCCATGCACAGCATGACGATGTCACTCGCGGCGGCAACGTCGCGGGCTGTTGCGACCTCTGTCGCGCCGCGCGCCACTGCAGCGTCGATGTTGGGCCGTGATTTGTTGGCGGTGATCGTGACGTCATAGCCTTTATCAAGCAGCCGTCCAACCATCGCCGCCCCCATAAGCCCGAGGCCGATGAATCCGATTGCAGGTTTTGTCATGTCTCTGTTCCTTTGTGTTTTTGGTGTCTGGATCATTGTACCGGCACCCGGTCCGGATGCAGTACGTCAAGCAGCGGCAGGATTTCGGACGTCACCAAAGGGTGTCCTGAACAGGCCTCGAACGTGCCGATCGCCATGGCTTTGAACAGGTCGAACCCTGTTAGACAGCGCAGCCCAGCGGCGCGCGCGCCTTGCAGGAATGGGGTCCAGACCGGTGTGTAGACCGCATCGAACGCCCAGCGTAGCTGTCCTGCGGCCAACTATTCGGGGTCAAAGGCCGCGCCGGGATGTTCGACCATGCCAAGCGGGGTCGCGTTCACAAGCCCGTCTGAGCGGGCAATAGCTGAACGAAGATCATTCGCGCTTAACGCCATACTGCTCGACCCAATGGCACCTGCCAGCGCCTTAGTGCGCGCGGCATCCGGGTCGTAAAGACCAATCGACTTGGCCCCCAGCGTCGCTAACGCAGGGCCGATGGCCTGCGCCACACCCCCTGCCCCGGCCATCGTCACATGCCCCGGAGGCAACACGCCCAGACCTGTCCGCCAAGCCCCGACAAAGCCAGTGTAATCTGTATTGTAACCTGTCGCGAGGGATCCAAAGACCACCGTATTGCATGACATCAGATGCGCGATTTCTGCGTCCATCCCGTCACCAACCCAGTCGCGCGCCGCGGCTTTGAACGGATGGGTCACCGAAACGGACGTCCAACCATCCCGGCGCAGTCGTTCAAGGTTTGCGGCCAGATCAAATCCGGGCAGATAGGCGGTATCAATGGCTTCAAACTCCAGCTCCAGACCTGTGTGGTCGCACATGATCTGCAACGCCGCCGGTAATCGGGTGCGGCTGATATGCATGCCGATCAGCCCAGTCCGCAGCACAGCCACTATGCCGCCTGCCGGGTCAATTGCGCCTCGATCTGCAACGCCACGTCCAGCGTTCGGGCTGCATCGGCCACGTCAATCAACGGGGTGGCACCATCCATCACCTTCACGAAATGCGCCAGCTGCGCTTCAAGTGGCGGCTGGCGGTTCACCTCAGCGTCAAGCTCGGCAATCTGCGCGGCAACGCTCCAGTCTGATCCCTGCCACAGCGTCAACGATGGAAAGCTGATGCCACCCTTGGTGCCAGTGATCCACATCATGTCCTGCCCGGTTGTACCGATATTGGGGTTCTCGCCTGTTGCCGCCTCGAACCCCCAAGGGCTGGGGGCGATATCGGAAAAACTGATCGTGGCCGTGGCCCCTTGGGCAAAGCGCAACGCCACAGCGCCGCTTTCGATCCGCGCGGTGCCACTCCCTTTGCTAGTCTGCGCGTGACCGCGCAAGGGGGCGCCCGCCAAACAAGCGACATCACTCACCTCGCCCAACACAAAGCGCAAAATGTCGATATCATGAACGAGGTTGATCATCACAGGGCTGCCCCCGGCCGTGCGCCAGTTCCCTTCGAAATAGCTGTCGGGTTTGCGCATCGCCCAAATCAGGCTGGCAGTCACCGGCGTGCCGATGGCCCCTTGCGCCACCAGTGCGCGCAATTGCTGGACTGGCGCATGATAGCGGCGGTGATGACCAACAAGCGAACGCACCCCCGCCCGCTCAAGCGCAGCCTGTAGCGCCTGCGCGCCTTCCAGATCGGCCGCGACGGGTTTCTCGATCAGAACGTGCCAGCCACGTTCGGCCGCCGCAATCCCGTGGGCAACATGCAGCCCGGTCGGAGTTGCGATGATCACCCCATCCACATCGCCCGTCACTTGTGAAATATCTCCGAACCGGGGCACATCCACGCCGGCGTCAATACCAAGGTCCGGATCGACCAGCCCAACCAGCGTGCAATCGGCATTCGCCTGAACCGCCCGAACATGCCGGATGCCAATCAACCCACCGCCGATGACCAGAATGCGTTTCACATTACCGCGCCGATTTGCCAGGGCACAAATTCATAATCCCCCAGACCTTGGGCTTCGGATTTGCTGGCCTCGCCCGAGGCGACGCGCAGAAACAACTCATAGATTTCGCGGCCCTTATCCGCGACGCTGACGCCTTCGCTTAGAATGGTGCCTGCGTCTATATCCATGTCCTCGGACATGCGTTGCGCCATCTCTGTGTTCGTCGCCACCTTGATCGTCGGGCTGGGTTTTGACCCAAATGCCGATCCGCGCCCGGTGGTGAAACAGACCAGATTGCAGCCCCCCGCGATCTGGCCCGTGACCGAAGCCGGGTCATAGCCGGGACTGTCCATAAAGGTGAAGCCGCGCGCCGTCACCGGCTCGGCGTATTTGTAGACCCCCATCAAGGGCGTCGTGCCCCCCTTGGCCGCCGCCCCCAGCGATTTTTCCAGGATTGTCGTCAACCCGCCCTTCTTGTTGCCGGGCGACGGGTTGTTGTCCATCGACCCCCGGTTGCGGGCGGTGTAATCCTCCCACCAGCGGATCAACCCGATAAGCTTGTCGCCGGTCGCCTGGTCGACTGCCCGCCGGGTCAGCAGATGTTCGGCGCCGTAAATCTCAGGCGTTTCGGCCAGCACACCGGTGCCGCCCTGCGCCGTCAGAAGGTCGCAGGCATATCCCAGCGCCGGATTTGCCGTGATCCCTGACC
>JBLINN010000400.1:0-3037 GCA_047639325.1 Paracoccaceae bacterium
GCACAAGGTATCGACCCGGGTGCCGATACCTTTATCCATGGCCAGCCAAATGGCATCGGGCACCTGATGCGCCTTCCCGGCGATTGGACTGCTGGGTGTATTGCTATATCCAACACCCAGATCACCGCCTTGTGGCGGATCACGCCAATCGGCACGACCGTCGAAATCAAACCCTGACTTGCCGCACTGACGAAACTGTGTGGCGCTCTATCCGTCGCGCCCCAGCAATGCGACCGGTGCTTGTGGGTCGCGATAGAAATCCAGCGGTGCCTGATCGGACACAACTGTGTTGCGCTTGAAGTCATAGCGCATTTCCCCGGCCTCGGCCTCGGAGGCGACGATCAGGCATTGGTAAAGATGGCGGCTGCCGTCATACAAATCCACCAACCCGCGCAGGGCGGGGGCGGTTTTTTCTTCGACCGCAAAACCGTCTTTCCACAACGCCAGGACGGGGTGAAAATCATCCCCCACCATCACCCTCAGTCGGCTGGCTTTCTTCATCGAGGCCAGACGAGCGGCCTCTAGTCCTTCGCGGACCTCTTTGGGCAGATAAGTCGACATGGCGCAATTCTCCCGGGTGCAGACGGGTCGAGGGTGAATTTATCAGGGCTAATAACAACCACCGATTCGTGAATAATCTGTTTCCACCAACAAAGCGTTGCGCAAAGGAAGCATTCTGGCAAGGGGACTGTTTTCGCCCAATGTGCGCCGTTGCAGACAAGCTGCGCGGCGATAACAGTGGGCGCGGGGCCGTTTGCTGCCTAACTTCCAGTGACCTTAGAAAGGAAAACCCCATGGGACAGCTGATAGACGGGACTTGGCACGACACCTGGTATGACACTTCTGCCACCGGCGGTGCGTTTAAACGCGGCGCGGCGCAGTTGCGCAACTGGATCACCGCAGATGGCAGCGCCGGTCCATCCGGCATCGCCGGATTTGCGGCCGAGGCCGGGCGGTATCATCTTTATGTCAGCCTTGCCTGCCCCTGGGCGCATCGCACGTTGATCTTTCGAAAATTGAAGGGGTTAGAGGATTTGATCGGGGTGTCGGTTGTGCATCCCGACATGCTGAACAACGGTTGGGCCTTTGCCCCGGACGACCACGGCGCCACCGGCGACACCCTGTTTGGATCCGAATTTGCGCATCAGATCTATACCCGCGCCCACCCCGATTATTCCGGGCGCGTCACGGTGCCAATCCTGTGGGACAAGACGCGCAACACCATCGTGTCCAACGAAAGTTCTGAAATCATCCGGATGTTCAACAGCGCTTTTGATGGGCTGACCGGTAACAGCGATGATTACTGTCCCGAGCCGCTGCGCGACGTCATCGAAGGCGTCAACGCGCGCATTTACGACACCATCAACAATGGCGTCTACAAAGCAGGATTTGCCACGACCCAGTCGGCCTATGACGCCGCTGTGAGGCCGTTGTTTGACAGTCTGGACTGGCTCGAATCGCGGCTGTCAGAAAACCGCTATCTGATGGGTGATCAGATCACCGAGGCCGACTGGCGTCTGTTCACCACCCTGATCCGGTTCGATCCGGTTTATCATCTGCATTTCAAATGCAATCGGCGACGGATCATCGACTACCCCAATCTGTGGGGCTTTACCCGCGAGCTGTATCAATGGCCCGGCGTGGCGGAAACGGTGGGAATGCAGCACATTATTCGCCATTACCATTACAGCCATGACACCATTAATCCGCACCGGATCATCCCGATTGGCCCAGACCTGGACTATCTGGAACCCCATGGGCGGGATCAGCGCAGCGCGGCGTAATGTTCAACCATAGCTGCCAGATCCTCGGGCGGGGTTTCGCTTTGCACATAGGCGCAGGCGTTGGGGCTGTGGGCAAAGATTGACCCGTCTGAGAAAAAGCTGGTGTTGGTGACAAAAATCACCCGCGCCTCGGGGCGGCGATAGCTGGCGAAATCAGCCACGGCCAGTGCGCTGCCCTGATCTAACACCAGATCCAGCACAATGATTTCAAAATCAGTGCCGTACAGCGCCAAAATCGCAGCCTCTTGGCTGTGCACAAGGGTAACATCGGCCCCTAACCGTTCCAGGTGGCGCCGCCATAACAGCCCCAGCTCTGGCTTACTCTCGACAATAAGCACGTTCATTTGTTTACAGGGCACGTTTGTATTAATTGTTATGTGCCTCTCCCAGTGAGAATGTGATGTGACCAATCTCTTAACAATTACTTAACGAATCGCTAACGCCGTAACGGAATGGGGCTTTGACTTGTATATCCGGCATAATTCGGCTTGAAGCAAATTTTTCAAATACCCCTCAATCGGGACCCCAACATGCCCGACCTTCGCCGCACACCAACTCTAGGCACACCAACCCCAAACACGCCAGACCAAAGCGCGCGCGATCATCGCGGCGGGCTGGGTCGCCTGACGCTGGGCCACGGCGCCACGCTTGCCGGGGGCAGCAATCTGTTCCGGCTCCACAAGGTCGCAAATGCCGCCGCCCGGAAGGACCGTCTGGCCCAGCACCATATCTGGACCCGCATCTTCCCCTATTCCGACCAGCTCCTGCGTCTTGGCCTGCCCCACCCTGACGGCTGGGATCCGCTTGGATCCACTTTGTGAGCACCGCTGCGATCCTGTCTTTGGCCCTGCTGCTGGACGCCATCGCGGGTGAGCCCGCATGGCTGTGGTCACGGGTTCCTCATCCGGCGGTTCTGATGGGGCGCGGTGTCGGCTGGCTGGACCAGCAGCTGAACCACGGCGACGCGCGTCGCGCCAAGGGCGTTCTGGCGGTTGTTGTTCTGGGTATCGGTGCGGTCGCCTTGGGGCTGGTTATCAGCCAGCTAGGACCAATCGTTGAAATCCTGTGTGCCGCCATCCTGCTGGCGCAGCGATCTCTGGTGCAACATGTGCAGGGCGTGGGCAATGCCCTGCGCCTGTCGTTGAGCGATGGCCGCCACATGGTGGCGGGGATCGTCAGCCGCGATTGTCGGGACATGACGCAACCGCAAGTGGCCCGCGCCGCTATCGAAAGTGCCGCTGAAAACCAAAGCG
>JBLINN010000401.1:0-3016 GCA_047639325.1 Paracoccaceae bacterium
CTCGCGGTAAACCAGCTTTTAACCGGGGTGGCGCTGCGCAAACGGGAACAGGAATGCAACGTCGTGTCGCAGAACTGTCATTCTTTTGACAGGTCGGGTTTCGGCGGTGCCGGAAAACCACTACACTTGGGTCACACCTCTGTTTGAGACCCGGATGGCCAAATCCACGCAATCATTTTTGACCGACCAGCTGACCCAGTTCCGGGCCGCCTTACGCGATGGCTGGCGTATCCTGCGCCGCCGGGGCCCCAGCCAAATTCAGTTCTGGTTTATCGCGTTGGCAATTGGCATCGCCGCCGGGTTTGCCTCGTTGTTTTTCCGCAAGGGGATCAACGCGCTGCAGGCGGCAGTTTATGGCACGGACGACGTGCGCCATCTGCACAGCTTTGCCCAGAGCCTGCAGTGGTACTGGATTCTGGTGATCCCGATTATCGGCGGGCTGGTGGTTGGCCTGATCCGGCACCGTTTCACCCCCGACGGGCGGGTGCGCGCTGTGGCCGATGTGATCGAAGGTGCTGCATTGCGCGACGGGCGGGTCGAAACCCGCGCCGGGCTCGCGTCAATGGCGGCGTCGCTGATCACCCTTAGCTCGGGCGGGTCCTCGGGGCGCGAGGGGCCGGTTGTGCATCTGGCCGGGGTGGTATCCACTTGGATCAGCGAGCGCATCCATGCCGATGGCATCACCGGGCGCGACCTGTTGGGATGCGCCGTCGCCGCCGCCGTTTCCGCCAGCTTTAACGCCCCCATCGCCGGCGCCTTGTTTGCGCTAGAGGTGGTGTTGCGCCACTTTGCCGTGCACGCCTTTGCCCCCATCGTGATTGCGTCAGTGGCTGGGACGGTGATTAACCGGCTGGAATTTGGCGATGTGGCAGAATTTTCGCTGAACACCCCCGGCGCGTTGCAGTTCTACGTCGAACTGCCGGCATTTTTGCTGTTGGGCCTGCTATGCGGGCTGGTCGCGGTGGTGCTGATGCGCACGATCTTTTGGGCCGAGGATATCGGCAATCATATTCAGGATCGGATCGGCCTGCCACGCTGGCTGCGCCCTGCCCTTGCCGGTGCCATGCTGGGCGGGCTGGCGATCTGGTTTCCGCACATTATCGGAGTTGGTTATGAAACCACCCGCGCGGCGCTGAGCGGTGATTTCCTGCTGCAAAATGCGGTGGTGTTTGCGGTGATCAAGACCATCGCTGTGGCTATCACCTTTGGCGGGCGCATGGGGGGCGGTGTGTTTTCACCCTCGCTGATGGTGGGGGCGCTGACCGGGCTGGCCTTTGGTCTGGTGGCCACCGGGTTGCTGCCGGATGTGTCCGGCACGCATACGCTATACGCCTTTGCCGGGATGGGCGCGGTGGCCGCGGCGGTGCTGGGCGCGCCGATTTCGACGACGCTGATTGTGTTCGAGCTGACCGGGGATTGGCAGATTGGGCTGGCGGTGATGATTGCGGTGTCGATGTCGACCGCGCTGGCGTCGCGGCTGGTGGACCGGTCGTTCTTTCTGACCCAACTCGAGCGGCGCGACATCCACCTGGCGGCCGGGCCACAGGCCTATCTGCTGGCCATGCTGCGGGCGTCTTCGGTGATGCGGATGCCGGACGATCCGCGCGCCGCGAATGTTGCGCGCTGCCAAGAAATGATCGCCGAGGGGCTGTGTGTTGAAGGTTCGGCCACGCTTGAGGCCGCGATGCCGATATTTGATCGGGAGGATGTCGAGTTTATACCGGTGATCTCGGCGCTGGGGGACGCAGACGCACCCGTGCTGATTGGGGCGTTGTTTCATATTGATTCGCTAAAGGCCTATAACCGCGCCCTTGCGGCAACCGCCGCCGAGGAACACTCCTGACCCGTTTCGATGAGGTTATTTCTGAAGTACCAAGCTATAAATCGCTTTCTTTCAAAGAAAGCGGGTCGGAATTTTTGAAAAATTCCGGGTATCAGGCTGGACAGACAATGTCAGGACCCCCGGGCGGACAGAAGGCATAACGATTGCTCTTCCCTCTGCCTGAGGTCTGCCCTGGCCTATTGCCCCAGCATCCAACGCCCCTGCGGCCAGAAGGCGTGAAAGGCAAAAGCAAACATCACATCATGTGCCACGTCGCGCCCCTGCCCGTCGCGCACCCGGATATTGCCCACCTCTTTGCCCTTGGAAATGCGCGCCGTATCCAGGGCTGAGGCCTGGCCTTTGGTCCAGGTCAGCGTAACGCCCGCTTCGGATACCTGACCTTCGCGATCAAGCCGGGTCATTGGCCACGCGCGGTTGCCGACGCGGACCACCCGCATCAAGGGGGGTATGCCGTGGGGTGGGTTTTCCCCGTTGTACAGGAACGGTCGGGTCAGGCTGTCATAGCCCTGATAGGGGGTGCGGCCATAGCTGCGATTGTAGTCGGGTTCCGCCATCACCAACCCGTCGGGATTGCGCGCCTTGAAGGTGGCCCAGCTTTCCATCCAGCTTGGCAGGGTTTTTAGGTGGGTTCCGGTCAGATCACCAACAATTGCGGTGCCGATGGCCTGTTGCCACCAACTTTGAGTTTCGCGATCAAACATCACCATGTCCGAATTGCGCAGCTTCCCCGAGACGCCAAAGGTCAGAACGCCGTGGGCAGTGCGGCGATCAAAGGTGATGCCGGAATTGCACAACGGGCAGAAGGTGACAGCAATGGGCACGCCCGCGACCGTGTCATTGACGATCTCGTGCCAGGTCAGATAGCGGATTGGGTAGGCGCGCGGCTTGGCGCCGTCGATCTCGACCGTTATCACCGGTTCGCGGTTGGGAATGCCGGTTTCGTCGGCAACAGGCACAAATCCCGGATGGCTAAGCGCCGGGATGCCATCCTTTGGCGGGCCTCCTGACAGGATTTCCAGCCAGCTGGTGACACTGGTCTTGCTGAAATCAGTATTGGGCCATTCGTTGCGCCAAAAATTCGGATTGGCCTCGGCTGTCGCCCCCGTCACCAGGAATGCCAGACCTGCAAGGATCGGTTTGATCTGCATGCGCGCGCCTTTCGCCATGGGCAAA